>CAZANH010000019.1:0-11964 GCA_964486515.1 uncultured Eubacteriales bacterium | reverse complement strand
GGGGGCGGGGGGGGGGGGTTTCGCACCGCCGGGGGTTGCCAACCCCCCCCCCCCCTTGGCCCTTTTTTTTTCGTTTTTTTCGGTATACAGCCTCCAGTATGCGCCTCTCCTTTCAAGAAGCTCATCATGCGTTCCATGTTCGATTATTCTCCCGTTATCTATGTACATTATTCTCGAAGCATTTTTTATTGTAGAAAGCCTGTGTGCTATCACAAATGATGTTCTCCCCTTCATAAGCCTTTCCATGCCTTCCTGCAGAGCAATTTCCGTTTTTGTATCAATACTTGATGTTGCCTCATCAAGTATCAGTATTCTAGGATCCGCCAGCATAACACGTGCAAATGAAACAAGCTGCCTCTGGCCGCTTGAAAGCGTTGACCCCCGCTCATTAACCTCGGTCTGGTATCCGTCCCTCATCTTGGAAATAAAATCATGAGCCATTACTGCCTTTGACGCTTCAACTACCTCATTGTCTTCAGCATCAAGTTTCCCGTATTTTATATTATCCATAATGCTGCCGGAAAATATAAAAGTATCCTGCATCATTATTCCCATTTGTTTCCTAAGTGATTTAAGGGTTACATCTCTTATATCTGTTCCATCTATCAGGATCTGTCCTGAGCTTATATTGTAAAACCTGCTTATAAGGCTTACAATTGTTGTCTTACCTGCACCTGTTGGTCCTACAAGCGCAATACTTTCACCCTCAGTAACCCTGAAACACACATCATCCAGTATTCTACTGCCCTCTTTTTCATAGCTGAAATTGACATTTATAAATTCTACATTACCTTTTATGGGAGGCATATCAAAAGCTCCTGGCAAATCAGTCACGACAGGTTTTTCGTCCATTGTTTCAAATACCCTTTCAAGGTATGCCATTGACGTTATAATCTGGTTGTAAAAATTACTCAAGTTGTTTATAGGCCCCCAGAATCGCCCTGTATAGTTTATAAAAGCAATAAGCACACCGAGTGTAACACCTCCTGTAAACCAGGAAACTCCAGCTATATAAATAAGGCATGTAACAAGTACGTGAATATTCTCCACTACCGGCCCCAGGATAAAACTCGTGCTTACCGCTCTCATCCAGGAATTTCTGTATTTATCCGCAAGACCGTCAAGTATCTCAAGATTCTTTGACTCCCTCACAAACGACTGTGTAACTTTTATCCCCGTTATACTCTCATGTATATACGCGTTCATGTTTGATGACTTTGCACTCACATCCTGCCAGGTTTTCCTCTGCTTGTTTTTTATTATGAAAATGACTATCATCAGAACAGGTATACCCATAAGGCAGAGAACTGTCAATCTTGTATCTATGCTAAACATTATTATTATAATAAAAACAATGCTTATTATGTCAATTATTACCCTAATAAGCCCGTTTGACAGAAGGTTCCCTATATTGTTCACATAGTTTACTACACGTACATATATTTTCCCATGGGGCCTGCTGTCGTAGTATGAAAAAGGAAGTGTCTGCAAATGTTTGAAAAGATCAAGCCTTATATCCCTGATAATGCTCTGTCCCATATCGTGAATATTTTCTATTCTAAACCGTGAACACACCGCTATGACAAGCAGGGTTAATGCAAACACTCCTGAAAGTATGATAAGTCCCCTGATATCTTTATTAGGAATACGTACGTCAATTGCATCCTTTATAAGATATGGCCCAAGTAGTGAAGCAAAAGTAGTAATAATCATAAGCAGCAGTGTAAAGGCCATCTTTGCCCTGTAAGGCTTAAGATACTTGGATATTCTTTTCAGGTGATTAAAATTGAAGCTGCTCTCAAGTTTTTCATCAATGTCATATTTATTCCTTGCCATAACCTGTTTTTGATTTTAACCTCCGCCCGCTTTGTATTTCAAATACATTATAATAATACCCCTTCTTATTCAACAGTTCTATGTGATTTCCCTGTTCAATAATTTTCCCCCTGTCAAGCACAAGAATAAGGTCACAATCTTTTACGGAAGATATCCTGTGAGATATTATAAAAGTGGTCTTGCTGCCGAATATGGACCGAAGGGATTTTTGTATTTTTTTCTCGGTTTCCACATCAACACTTGACGTAATATCATCAAAAATAAGTATTGAGGCTTCTTTTAAGAGGCTTCTCGCAAGAGATACCCTCTGCCTTTGCCCACCCGACAGGCCGACTCCCCTTTCCCCCACAATGGTATCATAACCCTCTGAAAGTTTAAGTATAAAATCATGGGCATCCGAAACCCTTGCCGCAGTTTCAATACTTGCCATTTCTGCTTCCGGAACAGCATATGCAATATTTCCTTCAACGGTATCCGAAAACAGGAACGTATCCTGCATAGCCATGGATATACTGTCTCTTAGTTTATCCCTGTCTAATTTTCTTATATTTATCCCGTCAATAAGAACCTCACCACAACTGGCTTCGTAAAACCTGCAAATCAGATTTACAAGCGTAGTCTTTCCTGCTCCCGTAGGCCCTATAATTCCTACAGTCTGGCCTGGCATTATTGTAAAGCTTATATTGTTTATCGCCTTATCTTCGTAATAACAGAAACTGACTTTTCTAAACTCCACCTGACCTTTAATATCGCCCTTTGGTATGCTTTCCCTGGAATTTTTAATCCTCGGTTCCAATTTCATTATTTCAATAATTTTTTCTCCCGAAGCAAAGAATCTCTGTATCTGATCGCTAAGCCAATTAGCCATATTTATAGGGACACTTAGTGTTCCTACCAAACCGGCAAAAACCACAAGCTGCCCGTATGAAAGTACACCATTTATAACCATAATTCCGCCTGCCAGTATAAGTATTACGTACATCATACCACCAAGAAAATTTATCGGCGGAAGAAATGTCTCCCATACTTTAACCCATTTTTTGAACTTGTTTCTGTAACCTTCGTTTTCCCTTGAAAACTTTTCTATTTCATAAGCCTCATTACTGAATGCCTTTACGATTTTATTCCCGCTTATGTTTTCCTGTACAACGGAATTAAGACGCGTCACCTGGTCATGCCATTCCGAATTGATAGGTTTTGCCTTATTTGTCATCTTAAATGTCAAAAAACCTATTAATGGCGTAACAGCGAGAAGAATCATGGTAAAGGAGAAACTCATGCGTATCATTATCATCATTACAAATATGAAACTGAATATGCTTTCAAATACAACCGTAGCAGAACCCGCGATAAAACTCCTTACAATTTCAAGGTCACCGGTTAAACTTGTCATAATATTGCCCGTACGTGTTTTGTCAAAATAGGCAAAGTCCATTTTCTGCACTTTGGAATACATTTTTCTCCTGATATCATAATAAAATTTCTGGGATGTCCTTTCAATCATTATCAGTGAATAATATCTTATCATGGATTTAACAAAGACTCCTGAGAATAAGACAGCCAGAAGTATGAAAAATTTCTCCTTCAGGCCGCCTACAATAACATCATCCACTATAATACCTGAAATATACGGGTTTAGAATCCCCAAAAACGCATTTATCAATAACAGGAAAAATATGAACCCTATAATCAACCTGTATTTTTTTAAGTACCTTCCAAAAAACCTGAAAACAGCCATATATCAATCCGAACCTATCAGCTTCAAGTTCAGTCTCACCTTCATAATCAATTTATTGAACAATTATGCACCATATTTCAAGGTATTGGAATGTAGTTTCTTAACCTTATGATGTATTATCTTATACAAAAAATCCTATTACATATTCCTACATACCTGCACAGCAATTGAAGAGTGGCTTATCTGTCACAGTTTGATTTGCAGCTCGCATATAATGTTATTACATTAAGATTAATCCGGAGGTATTGTTTATGAGTGAAACTTTAAATGATATATTGGATTCAATTGTGCGTATTGTTGTAATACCACTGCTACCAGTTATTACCGCTTTTATAATTGCGTTTATAAAAAAGAAGACAGCCGAACTGCAAAAAAATCTTGATAACAGGGACCTTGACAAATACTTAAGTATTGCTGAAGATGCAGTTATTACAGCAGTAACAACCGTCAATCAGATTTATACGGATGATTTAAAAAAGAAAAACGGTTCCCTTTCACCATATGAACAGAAGGTGGCATTTGAGATGGCAAGGGAAAAAACATTAAAAATACTTGGAAACGCAGCGTTAAATATGCTTTCCTTAATATATGAAGACATTGATTCATGGCTTGAAAATAAGATTGAGTATTATGTAAATGCACTAAAATCAACTCCTCCAGGTATTGAACAGAGAGTGAAAATCCATTAAAGGGAGGCTGTTGCATAATGAAGGTAATAATTGATTCAGGCCATGGAGGAAACGAAAGCGGTGCTGTATATTTCGGTTTAAAAGAGAAGGATTTGAATCTGGAGTTTGCAAAGCATCTTGTATCAAATCTAAAACAACTTGATATCCCAGTAGATGATTCACTTGTAAATGACAATTATTATTCTCCTGAAGAAATTTCTGCTCTGATAACCGGTTCAGGAGCAGCCATTTGTATCTCCTGCCATAACAATGCATTCAATGGTAAAGTCAGGGGATTTGAAGTAATATACAGTATTCATACAGATGGAACACTTGCAAAGCTCATTCTTGAAAAGGCCAGGCATACAAATTTTCCCGTCAGGCGTGCCTTCAGCCGCGAGAATACTACTTCCAAAGGAACAGATTACTATTATCTTATCAGGCTTACCTACCCTGAGGTTGAAACAGTTATTGTAGAATACGGTTTTATGGATAACAGTGATGATTTAAAAATGCTTATCGATCCTGTCTGGCAGGATAAGCTGACAAAAGCTGTAGCAAAAGGTATTAAAGAATATATACCGGTATCTGTTACCCCAAAAACTCAAATAATGGGAAGAGCGATATTGAAAGCTGAACAGCTTAAAGCAGCACTTTTTAAAAATAATCCTGAAACTGACCAGTGTATTGTAGATATATACTACAATACAGCAGAAGAGTACGGTATCAAGGCAGACCTTGCATTTTTACAGGCAATAAATGAGAGCAACTGGTTTAAATTCACAGGTATAATAAAACTCGAACAGAACAATTTCGGAGGTCTGGGCGCAGTCGGAAATGGAATCTCCGGTGATTGGTTCGACACTGTTGAAGAAGGTGTAGAAGCCCATATTCAGCACCTTTTTGCCTATGCCTGCAAACTGCCACTTCCTGAAGGCAAAACACTTGTTGACCCCAGGTTTGAACTTGTAACCAGGGGAAGTGCCCCATATTTTGAAGACCTTGATGGAAAATGGGCTGTGCCGGGAACAGGATACGGAAAAAGAATTGCCGATATGCAAAGGTACGTATTTGAAAACTTCCCTTACCAGAAACTGGCTGGTGATGAAGAAACCCCTTCCGGAACCGAACCTCCCGAAATTCCCGTTCATTGGGCAAAATCAAGTAATGATGAACTCATGGAGACCGGTATTTTGAATAATGACCACAGTAAAACCCTTGATAAACCGGCCTCCGAGGGAATGGTTATATGCATCGCAAACAGGCTTAGGAACCTCTTCATTAAAAACTCCGGGTCATAAACATCAGGTTACTTGCCTTTTTTTAAATTACTTACAATTTTATTGTTTTTTGACATCCTTTGAGGGCAGTTCCTTTCTGCCAAAAATCCTTGTACAAAGCCTTACAAGCAGCAGTACAACTGCAGCCAGAATTCCTAAAACGACAAGTACAGGTAAAGCTTGGGCCAGGAATATAACAAAATTACCTAGGAATTTCACTACTCCCTTAACACTTTTCATAAATTTGTCGCCCAGCTCCCTGAAGTAGGGTACATCTTCATCAGGTTCTTTCTCAGCTTGCACTGGATATTTTTCCCTTAAATTTATAGTTATTGTTGAAAGTTCTACAAGGTCATCCCATTTCCTCAATGTGCCTGTCATGCTTTCAATTTCACCTCTTACCTCTGTCAAACGCCTTTCATATTTGAACAGGGTATCCGGGTCATCAACTTTATTCAGGTACTCCAGCAGCCTTTCCTCCTCCAGTCTGAGCACCTTCAGCCTTGACTCGGTATCAAAGTATACATCTGTTACATCATCAGAGTAAATATTCTCATCCAGAAGTTCTCCCATTCCTTTAATATTGTTGAGCACCGAATCAAAACGCTCCCGCATTACACGGATAACAATGACTCCTTTTGTTACGTAAACCTTCTCATCATTGACAATAACGTAATCCCTGTCCATCTGGGATGACTGGACAAACCCCTTGCCCAAGATGATACTTTGAATCTTGCCGTATGCCTCGTTAAAACTCTCAACCTCAATGGTAACATTGGCGTTGAATATGACCTTGCGCTTTGCAAGAATGGCGTTATATGCCTCAAAGCCCACACTGTCGCCTGCAGCTATGAAGGATGTTTGAGAATCCGTTTTGGTACCATCATCATTATCCATATCCCCATTACTGCCATATATTTCTTCTTCCTTTGCGCTATATGCATTTGTTTCAGTTATAGTGTAATTATCCCTTGATTCCATTTTGTCTTCCTGCATATTTTTAGCTGCACACCCTGTAAAAACGGCTACTGCAAATACAACCAGAAGTAAAACACCAAATATCCTTCTTTTCATTATGGTTGACCTCCCCTAAATATATTCTTTATTATATTTGACTGCTAAATATCTTCCAAAGTTCCCTTTAATAATAATATATTAAATTAAACTAACACACATGTTAAACTAATCCTGTCATGGATTAATGATGGTTCTCATTTTGCGAGTGATGATATTTACATAGAATGTGACAAGGAAACAATAGAAAGATACCTTGGAGTTTTTGAAAAAGTTTTTAAGGTTACAGGACATGAAGGTCATTATAACATGATGATGGGTATTCCATAACTATTGAATATTTTAACACATCTCACTTGGGTAGTTTCTATCAATTTGTAGTATTCGTAAGCTGCTCCGAATTTAATCCTAAAGGAAATAATCAGTATTAGTTGTAATTTCCAAAAAGTAAGAGTAAAATGAGATATGAGTAATTCTAAAGTAATGATAAAGGTGATGAAATGGAATTCAAAATGTTTTATAAAACCCAGAGGAAACTACTGGTCAAAATACAGCCAATATTCTATTCGGATCCTATTGACTCTGTGTTTAAGTCTCTTGGTGCAGTATAACTGAAATGGAATAAAGGAAATAAATGTTGAAAAATGATAGATTTTGTGGTAATATTACCCTGTAATGCAACAAAATTTGTTTTTACTAGAAATAATTAATAAGTAATTACAGGATTTGACGGGGGTGTTGAGGAAATTTGGGTAATATAAGGTATATTAAAACTGTTAAAATAAATAAATTCAGGTTATTCAAAGATATCTCATTTAATTGCGGTAAATACATTACAGCTATTGCTGGGAGAAATGCTACTGGTAAATCAACCCTCTTGGGAATGATTGCCCACAGTTCTGAATTAAAGGTTGGTGAGGGTAAGCCTATTCATCATTCACAATTTAGAAGTGAATTTAGCGAATTGTTTAATGCTTCAAAGCGCTATGATATTCATGAAAGAGGATTAGTGGAGTACGAAATTACTATGTGTGATAGTGATGGAGAAATAGTTGATGATAGTTCATTTCGTATTACATGGCAAGATAAAGGTGATAGGTTTAGACTTATTCCTAAAAGAGTAGATGATGGTAAAAAAACAGAATCAAAATTCAAACATGCTTCTTTGTATTTAGGGTTAAGTCGCTTATACCCTATAGCTGAAATCTCACCTAAATCAAGTGACTTCAAGAAAAAAGAGATAAGGCTTGCAAAAGAAGAAAAAGTTGAATTTACTGAACTTTATAATAGAATACTAGATACTATGAATGGATTAGAATCAATTGACATAGTCCAAACAAGCAAGTCCAATTTAACTAATATTGGAATTTCAACAGACTGTTATGATGCATTTGTAAATTCAGCTGGACAAAATAATCTTGGAAAAATCATTCTTGCATTATTGTCATTTAAGCGCCAAAGTGAAAATAATGTTGATAGTTATACCGGAGGAGTTCTGTGTATTGATGAATTGGATGCAACACTCCATCCAGCTGCACAAAGGAATCTCTTATCTGTTCTAAAAAAATATGCGCAGAAGTATTCTATTCAAGTTATTTTTACTACGCACAGTTTATATTTACTGAATATTTTGCAAAGAGAAACTCAATATAATAAGCTAAATGAAATAAATAAAGTTGAGTTAATATATTTGACTTCTGCAAATGGACCGTTAAAAATAATAGGAACACCAAGTGATAGAGTAATATATAATGAAATAACAGAAGGTGGAGAAAGGTATAATATTTTTAAAGTGAGTGTTTTTACTGAGGATGATGAAGCCAGGTGGTTTGTGATAAAATTACTGAAACTTATTCCCATGAGTTCAAACATTCGTATTGCTGAAATAAAAATAGGACGTGATGAATATAAAGCTCTCTATAAACATGACCCTAGCTTTTTTGAAGATTCAATAATTATACTTGATGGTGACTCAAGTATTCCTAATAAAAAAACACCTTTTATGAAACTTCCTGGAGAAACTAATCCTGAATTAGTTTTCCATGACTTTCTTAGATTTTTAGACAGTGAAGCATGGGATGAAATAAGTGCAGCAACCGAATATGGATTTTCAAAAAGTACATTCATGAGTAATAGCTGGGAGAGTTATGATGGAAAAGAAGATAGAGAGAAACAAAAAGAATGGTTCAAATCAAACAAGCACTATTTTGAAGTATTCTCATTATTTAATTTGTGGAAATCATTGAATGAAGATAAAGTAAAAGATATTTTAGATGAGTTCAAAATAAAGTACAATAAAATTGCCAGAAGAAACAATATTACACTCATGCCCTAATAATATTTGGAGAAAGGAGAGATGTTAACATGCCAATGTCTTATTCACCATTAAGATACCCTGGAGGTAAATCGAAGCTTTATAATAAAATAGAATATATTATAAATTCAAATAACTTAATAAATGGTGTATATGTAGAGCCCTATGCGGGTGGTGCTGGTATAGCATTTGGTCTCCTTTTCAAAGATATGGTTACTTCAGTGATAATAAATGACTATGACATATCAATATATGCCTTTTGGTATTCAATATTACACTACACTGAGAGATTTATAGAATTATTAAGGAAAACGCCTGTTACTATAGAAGAATGGCATAGTCAAAGAGAAATCCAAAAACAGAAAGAAGCACATTTTGAGGATTTATTGCTTCTTGGTTTTTCAACATTCTTCCTAAACAGAACAAATCGTTCTGGAATAATTAAAGGTGGCGTTATTGGTGGTATAGAACAAGATGGAAAATATAAATTAGATTGCCGTTATAACAAAGAAAATTTAATAAAGCGAATATTACAAATAGCCAAATATAGAGACCAAATAGAACTGTCAAACTTAAAAGCAGAAGAATTAATTACTAAAAGGCTTGTTCATCTGTCAGAAGAAAGTTTTATTTTCTTTGATCCACCATACTACAAGAAGGGACCAGGATTATACACTAATTTCTATAATCATGAAAATCATGTGGAACTAGAATCCTTAATAAATGAATATATCCATACACCATATATTATAACATATGATAATGTTAATGAAATCAAAAACATATATAAGAAATATTCCAAATTAAGCTTTGGAATTAATTACAGTGCATCAAAAGCAAAGAGAGGGTCTGAGATATTGATTTTTAGAGGTGATCTATTGCCAAAAACCCCATTAATTAGTCTTAAAAGTCTATTTGCTGTATAAGCAGGCGGCCTAACATATTGTTGAAAGTAGGAAAATATAATTTCTCCCTGTACAGATGTATCAATCATGAGCACAGTGTATTATAGCAAGTTAAAGCAATTCACATACCTTTCAATGGATTTTTTTATACTGTTTACACCGAACTCAGGTGCTACGTTTACAGCGGTTATTCCAAAAACCGGATGCATGTATAATATATCAGAAAGGTAATCGGCATTGTGTTCTTTTAATCCAACACCGTATGTCCCTGCTTTCATCGATAATTTGCGTCCCCTTGACACCCTGCATATTCCTACCGCTTATCTAATCCGTATCTCAGAATTTCACAAGCAGTGTAGCTATACTGTAAGCCTCAACTTCAAAATCAACTCTGCCCTCCCTGTATCCTATTTTTAGTCCGTTATTCAACGGGTTTTCATTTATATCAATATATGATGCGTTTTTAACATTACCGGCAAATCTTAAGGCCGCTTTCGTCCTTTTGCCTCCCGTTTCATATACCCTTATAACCAAAGCATTCTCTTTCTTATCCTCCGGGCATTTTACCGACGACAGCACAATATCTTCGTTTTCAACGGAAATAAAATCCATTGAAGCCGTCAGTTTCCCTTCATGTATCGTTCCGGGCAGGAAACTCATTTTATGGTTGAAATCATACGCCTTTCGTATTGGTATAACATCCTTGTCACTGTCTACGGTGAGTACAGCCATCCTGAAGTTATGAATACCGAATTCCGGATATGGGTCTGGGTCGTACGAGCTTCTGATAAGAGTAACCGAAAGTGAATTGTTAATACCCCTGAAACCATATTTGGTATCTGTTGCCAGCATAACCGCCCTGCCCTTATTACCGTCAGGTACTCCAAGCATCCAGCTGTTGCCAGGAACATCCATATCGGCAGGCTCCCTTGTTATCGTCCCAAAGGGAATATCATACTTATATTCTTTGCATGAGTACCCTACAGGCATATAAAAATTTAACTGAGGCATAAATTCCCCTTTTACAGGATGCTCCTGCCAATCGCACCACACCTTGTATTCAAGCCCCAGGCTGCCTGCGTCAAGAGACACTTTAACCCTTAACTTTGAACTTCCAAATGAAATTTCGTATTCTATCCACTGCTTCAATGCATCCTTTTCATTATGCACTTTTTTTATCTTTACATTTTCCGTTAAATTGAGCTCATTGATCCTCATGTACCTCCCCACTGTCCATGCTGTCATCCCCCTTGAATCATCCTCTTCGATAAGCCTGAATATTCCTGAAGGCTTAACCTTATCAAGCATTTCTTTCCCTGTCTTGCGGTCAGTCATTGAAATTATTGAAGCATTCTCAGGGTTGAAAACAGCCTTTATATGTTCATTTTCCAGAACATATTCAGTATCCCTTTCAACTCTTGGAGCATCCATATCGTTAAACTTAATCTCTTCAGGTTCTTTTTCAGTAAGTACATACGTATTATATCCATATGCCGGCACTTTTGCATCAACAAGGATCTTTAAGTATTCATGCCCCCAATAGCTTGATTCCCAGAAATCAATTTTTTCATTCTCAATAAGCTGATGCCTTGCAGCATTTTCTTCCGAATCTCTAACAAAAATCCTGTTCCTGTCGCCTTCCCAATCCCATACCGTTATTTCAATATTTTCACGGCGTTCATATGCAGAAGGATTAAACACATGGAATATGCGGCTGATACCTCGACCCCTCTCGGTTGAAGGAAGTTTGAAATCCTTTATGCCAAAACCGACACCGGCTCCTTCCGACCGTGTCATGTTTGTCGTTTCTTCTACCTGAATAAGACCGGACGTATCAATCAAAGACGCAATTTTTTTAAGAGCAAGCGAGTTTTCCGTATTTGCCGATGCGATTGTCTTCTGGAAAAGCCCCATTGCGTACTCCCTGGTATCTATAACTCCGGAACCGGGAAGTATGTCATGAAAATGATTGAACAAGACGTTCTTCCAGTTCTCAGCAAATTTTTCTCCCCTGTAACCACCATCCGCAAAAGTTTTACTGATTGCACTGAAAGCCTCGGCTTCGTTCAGCCTTGCCTCACCAATTCTGTTTGCCATCTTTATTCTGGTTTGTGTGGTATAGCATCCTGTAAATATAAAATTAAGCTCTTTATCCTCTACGGGAAGATTTGACGATATCCCTTCAATAATTTTGAAATATTCTGCAAAT
>CAZANH010000018.1:0-2857 GCA_964486515.1 uncultured Eubacteriales bacterium | reverse complement strand
CAGTCACAAAATGTTTGAAACAAAAATAAGTTGAATGTAAATACAATTGACACTTATGTTTTATTGTTGTACAATGAACACGTGTACATAACAGAGGTTTTTATTACGTAGAGGAGGAGAATGTATTGAAAAAGAAAGCTTTGATTGTGTGGGGAGGATGGGATGGGCATGAACCTTCCAAGGTGTCCCAAATATTTAAGGAAATACTTGAAGAAAGTGATTTTGAAGTAGAGATTTCCGAAACTCTTGATTCATTTGTTGATGTTGAAAAGCTTAAAAAGCTCAACCTGATAATACCGATATGGACAATGGGAAAAATCACTGCAGAGCAGGTAAACCCAGTAGTTGAGGCAGTAGCTTCAGGTGTTGGAATAGCTGGATGCCATGGAGGGATGTGTGATGCATTCCGTGAAAGTGTCCAATGGCAGTTTATGACAGGAGGAAACTGGGTTTCTCATCCTGGAGGAGATGGTGTGGAATATGTTGTTAATATCAAAAAGTGTTCAAGCCCGTTAGTGAAGGGTATTAAGGATTTTAAGGTAAAAAGCGAGCAGTACTATCTGCATGTTGACCCTGCCGTTGAGGTACTTGCAACTACGAGATTTCCAACTGTTAACTGGTATCATGCTTCAAACGGGCAGGTAGATATGCCTGTTATCTGGACAAAACGCTGGGGGCATGGCAGGGTGTTTTACTGTTCTCTTGGGCATCATGCGGACATAATGGAGATGGAACAGCCTGTTGAGATAATGAAGAGAGGTTTTCTCTGGGCTTCCGAGGGAAAGGATATTGCAGTAAGAGAAGGATTGGATGCAAAAGTATTTGAGAGTAGTCTAAAGATGTTCTAAAGTAAATTTAAATGAAAGGATGATTAATATGGAAAAGGTAAAAATAGGTATAGTAGGATGTGGAAATATAAGCAGTATTTATCTTAAAAACTGCACCCAGGTTTTTGAAATACTTGATGTTGCAGCATGTGCCGACCTCGATATGGAAAGGGCAAAGGAAAAGGCAAAGGAATTTGCCGTACCGAAGGTATGTACCGTAGAAGAACTGCTTTCTGACCCGGAAATCAGGATAGTGGTAAACCTTACAATTCCCGCGGCACATGCAAAAGTCAGCATGGCAGCTCTTGATGCTGGGAAAAATGTACATAGTGAAAAACCGCTTGCGATAACCCGTGAAGACGGCAAAAAAATATTAGAAAAAGCGAATGAGAAAGGGCTCCTTGTTGGAAATGCACCTGATACATTCATGGGGGGAGGTATACAAACCTGCAGGAAGCTTATTGATGACGGATGGATTGGGGATCCCATAGCTGCAACTGCATTCATGATGAATCATGGGCATGAGAGCTGGCATCCTGATCCTGAATTTTATTACAAAACGGGAGGCGGCCCGATGTTTGATATGGGCCCGTACTATCTTACTGCACTAATCAATCTTTTAGGGCCTGTCAAGAGGGTTACAGGTTCGGCCAGAATTAGTTTTCCGGAAAGGATTATAACGAGTGAGCCTAAGCACGGAACGGTGATAAAGGTTGATGTACCGACACATGTAGCCCGGATACTGGATTTTGAAAATGGCGCTGTAGCTACAATAATAACAAGTTTTGATATATGGGACGCACAGCTTCCCAAAATCGAGATATATGGAACCAGAGGGAGTTTAAGTGTTCCTGACCCGAATATATTTGGAGGCCAGGTTCTTATAAAAAGGGAAGGTGCTTCTGAATGGTCGGAGGTTCCGCATACACACGGGTTTGCCGAAAACAGCAGGGGTATCGGGGTTGCAGATATGGCATATGCGTTGTTGAGCGGAAGACAGCACAGGGCAAATGGAGAAATGGCCTATCATGTACTTGACATTATGCAAGGATTCCATGATTCTTCTGAAAACAGCAGGCATTATGTACCGGAAACCAAATGCAAACGTCCTGCTCCATTGCCGCTCGGACTTTCTGAATACGCGCTTGACAGATAATTTCTAGCCGGTGAGTATTACTATGTATTACACATTACCAGCACATTGAATAAAACAGGATAAAAGCAGTAAATAATATAAATTAATGTGCTATTATCAGAAATTAAAAGAAATATCAGTAAAAAAAAGCTTATAACTTAAAATAACGCAAATTGTTTATCTTGAAAATTATTTTAGAAAGTGGTATAATCTACATGTTGGTTTTAAAAAACCAATATTTTTTTAAGCACTGATATTCAGTATAAAATTTAATTTTTTAAGTTTAAAAAGCAATTATTTAAAAGGAGATGATTGAATTGTCATGGGGATTTAATACATTTATGTGGGTTTTTATTTTTGCGATAAGCGCAATGTTGGTAAATAGTCTGGGAATCTGGTATATTTATAAAAATAAAAAATGGGTGGAAAAAACCAAGGAATATTTTATGTGTTTTGCTGCAGGAGTATTAATTTCTTCGCCCTTGATATTGGCTTTCCCTCAAGCTGTTGCAAAAACACCCCATGCAGGCCTGGCTGCTTTAACAGGTTTTATATTCATGTTTTTTAGTAATAAATTGATAAAATATAAAACAAAACAGTCAGAGCTTGCATTCGGTATAACCGCATTAGAAGGGATAGGTATACATTCTTTTATAGATGGTATTATTTATTCTGTAACCTTCAGCGTCAGTATATTTACAGGTTTATTATCCGGAATTGGTCTGGTGGTTCATGAGTTTGCCGAAGGAGTAATAACATTTTCAGTTATGGTAAAAGGCGGATTAAGTGAAAAAAAAGCAGTGTTTTACGCTTTTCTTGTTGCCGCTTTAACAACTCCAATAGGGGCATTTGCAGCGTACCCGTTTGTAAACAGTTTAAGCAGTTCGGTTTTAGG
>CAZANH010000017.1:0-1808 GCA_964486515.1 uncultured Eubacteriales bacterium | reverse complement strand
TCTTCTTGTCGAACATATTTCAAAACAAGGAATTGTAAAAGCATTGCATTCAAATCTATCCAGCATTTTTCTAACTGTTACATAGAATTTAACCGACTTCAACACATCCTTCCTCTCCATGTAACAGAATTCCGCATTATCGATTAAATCATCCGTTATTCTTTCGGCTTTGAAAACTTCATTTTCATTCAACAGATTTACTTCATTCAACAAGTCTTCAGAGTTCATATATTTGAACTCCACACCCAGGTTTACAGTGAACTCCTCAATATTCCTAATATTGCTTACAACGCCTTTTGATACCATATCCCCTTTGAATATGAACAAAACTTTGGTTTTCGATATTGCCTTTTTAGTCCGTAGAAGTTTAAAATTATAATCTGCATCTTGAAAATCAATATACCCGTACCCTTCTTTGCCAATTGACCTGAGATAAGCTGTGGTATCGGTACTCATACAACACCCTTCAACACCCACGGGTTTATTGTATTTCAAGGCAAGCTGAGAAGCCGGATATTGTGAAAGGCCGCCTGATACCAGAAAAATATCGGTTTTGTCAATTTCTTTTTCAATTTCGTTGTAATACTCCTGCCTGAAGATAAAATCGTCGTTCCACTCAATATGGACAGGTTCAAGCAGATTAATGCCCTCATTATATATTGATTTTAATTCACCCTTCATCTTATTGAATGTTTCATCACTGACCTTCCTGTCATACTCCTCGGTGAGCTGTTCGCCGATTCCTGTCCTGCAAGGGCCTTCGTATGCATGCTTGTGTACAAGGTTTACACATACGGGTTTAACATTAAGCTTGTAATCAATACCTCTTTTAATTGACATAATCATCCCCCATTAATTTTTGTTAAAATAAAACTTACTTGTAATCCTATTTGTATTTTAAATGTTATTTAATATAAAATCATTGACTTTCAGGACAAATAGTAGCACAATAAGGACATGATGAAAAAATTTTTATTAAAGAATATTACCAATGATGAAAAAGAACAGATATATATTGGCAAAACACGTTTATACGGCGACTTTGAAATTCATACTCATGATTTTTCGGAAATGTTTATTGTTTTATCAGGCAGTGCGATCCATATAATTGATAATGAATACTACACTGTAAATGAGGGTGATATATATGTCATTAACGGGGATATTTCACATGGTTTCAGGTCTCCTGAAGACTTTGAAATATGCAATATAATGTATAGACCGGAAACGATGTTCGGAAATTATGGCAGTCTGAGAAGGTTGCCCGGTTTTCAGGCACTGTTTGTATTTGAACCGTATTACAGATATGAACATAAGTTTAAAAGCAGGCTGACACTTGATAGTCAGTCCAAAAAAAAGGCAGAGTCATTGATCGATGAAATGATTTTTGAATATGATAAAAAGGAAGAAGGCTATGAAGTTATTTTTCAAGCCCTGTTTATTGAACTGATTGTATTACTTTCGAGGCAATACATGCATATCTCTGAAAAATACCCCCAATCCATTTTTAACCTTTCGAATACCATTGCATACATTGAAAGAAATTTCAGCAAGGAGATAACTCTGGAAAAACTTGCATCGATGGCATTTATGTCAAAGAGGCATTTCGGAAGGGTATTTAGAAATAATTACAATATTACGCCATATAAATACATAATCAATCTGAGAATTACTCACGCGTGCAGCCTTTTAGCAGACTCAAGCATGTCAGTATCAGAAATAGCTTTAAACAGTGGGTTTTCAGATATCAATTATTTCTCACGCTGTTTTAAAAACGTAAAAGGAATGAGTCCCAAAAAATACAGGAT
>CAZANH010000016.1:0-19653 GCA_964486515.1 uncultured Eubacteriales bacterium | reverse complement strand
CATTCCTAAATAGCGAAGGGCTCGTAGAGGCTGTTTGCGCAACTTTGTCCTTAATTTGCAATTAAAACATTTTACGATATAATATAATCATTATGATCGAATATAGCATTCTACAGTTTGCTGGAATTGAATTTCCTTTTAATATTACTTATGGTACACATAAAATAGATTTTCCTTTGCATACTCATAATTTTACGGAATTAACCATAATAATCAATGGTTGTGCCGACCACATAGTAGAAGGAAAAGAGAATTTTATTGGTAAAGGCGAGGTATATGTGATATTACCATCATTTGTACATGGTTTAAGGAATGTCAAAAATCTGCAATTTTATAATATCATGTTTGACCTTGATAAGCTTATATTGTTGGACAACGAATTGAAAAAATTACCTGGGTTTCAAGCATTATTTATACTTGAGCCATACCACAGGTACTATCGTAATTATACCAGTAGATTGGTTTTAAATGATGAACAACTGGCATATGTCATATCGATATGCCGTAATATTGAAAATGAATATTTAAAAAGGGAAAATGGATATAAGGTTGTTATAAAAACATATTTTTTGTCCCTTATTACTTATATTTCCAGGCACCTTATTCCCGATAAGGAAAGCATATCCGAACAGTATTATAAAATTGCCGAGACATTAACATTTATTGAGGAAAACTACAAGCAAAAGATAACACTACATCAACTGGCACAGATGGCATTTCTATCAGAGCGCCAATATTCCCGTGTTTTTAAATCAGTTTATAACACATCACCTATCAATTACGTAATAAACTGCCGATTAAAACATGCGTGTGACCTAATGCGCAAAACACAACTTCCACTGAAACAAATTGCAGAAAAATGTGGCTTTCTTGATAATATATCATTTTGTAAGCTCTTTAAACAAAGGTACTTAATGACACCGAGTCAATACAGAAAAAGTTAAAGCCAATATATTCAAATGGGCTGCCTTTAAGCATTTTCCCTTGTTTTTGCCGTATCAATAAGAGCTTTAACATTCTCATACGGTACGTCCTCCTGTATTTCCTGAGAAGGTGCTGTAATGTAGCCCCCATTGACACTCATGGCTTTTATCACTTTTTCGGTTTCTTTTACTACATCCTGTGGTGTTCCGTAGGGAAGTATCTGCTGGGTACCTATACCCCCAAAGAAAGTAATCCTGTCTCCATAAGCGGATTTTAACCCGTATACATCCATGCATTCCGCTTGAACAGGATTTAATCCTTGAACTCCTAGCTCCACCAGATCATCCAATATTTTTACAATATTCCCACAGGAATGAACAAATACATCTTTGCCATATTTTTTTATTAATTCATACTCCTGTTTCTCTCCGTTTTTTATCATACCACGCCAGCTCTCAGGTGAAATCATCAGGTTGTTCTGTGTTCCCCAATCGGAGCCAAGCATAACACCATCAATCTCTTTCACATTTAAAAAGTTCTCCAGCATAACAATGTTTTTCCTGATAATCATATCAAACAGTTT
The DNA here is from genome assembly GCA_964486515.1 of uncultured Eubacteriales bacterium. GTDB lineage: Bacteria > Bacillota > Clostridia > Acetivibrionales > CAZANH01 > CAZANH01. The sequence goes on along the minus strand of CAZANH010000016.1, from coordinate 18,146 downwards.
CTGGGTCCATTGAGGATTACCGACAATGTCTGCCAGAAGATTTTCTATTCCTCTGCAAAAATGAGCCTTTTCGAAATGGCTTCCCCATATTACTGCAAGCATATAGGCATCATAATTTTGCTTAAGATATTTGATTTTTCTAAAAAACTCTTCATAGCTTCCTACTCCTATGGTATCAGGCAGGTGCTCAGGAGTATCATAATTGTTAAAAAAATAATCAGGTACATTATGCCAGTTCCACCATGGAGCATAAACGTAAAGTATATAGTTTCCTATTCCAAGAGAAACTGCTTCTGCAAGGTTTAATTTACCATTCTTATAATCTGAAATCACTTTTTCGTCAGCATAATCGGATAAAAGCTTTTCTCCGTATAATTCAAGTGCTTCAATAGTAAAGGTTATTGTATATGGTACACAATCTGAGAATTTATGTGCTAATGCCTCTTTGATTCTTTCTTTTTTTGTCACGTTAAAATCAACCCCTTTTATTTTGATAATAAAATGTTAGTTGATATCTGCGACAATATCAATAAATAATCTCGCCTTTTTATTGTATTATCCAGACATGTATTGTCTATTCAGGTACCCTTTATATACAAATTGAAGAAATACTTTTCGGGGAAGCTCCTAGTTAGGAAGTACTTTGTACATGCTTATCAATTGTTCGTTTTTATTGGTTAATTCTATCCCATCCATTAGTGCTTTTATAATTGATATTCCTATTTCATCCTCAGTTTCATTAAATATATATAGAAGGTTTTCATCTTTACATTCAAAAATTATTTTCACTTTATCAGAAAATATATTAAATATTATATTAAAACACTCAGCTGACTTACTACCTGAAGAAATAATTCTGTTACAAACCTCCGCTACCGCAACTTTTATATCCTCTATTGTTTCAGTATCAAATCCTATCCTGCTTGCAATTCCTGACACAGCTAGTCTTGCAATACTTACGTATTCTGATTTGAACGGAAGTGAAAGCTTTATTTCATCCTTACAACTGTCCGAATTATTCTCCATATAATATATCACTCCATATATTAAGAATTATTGCTCATTTATTAAAGATTTAATCAACAATACAGCATATTCATGGTTTTTTGCTTTTATCCCAAGACTAATAATTTTTTCTTCACCATATATATCCGTCTCCTCAAAAAACTTGCTTTCTCCTGCATTAATTCCGTATAAATGTTCTTCCGGTTCTTCTTCAATATCTTCTTCAACTTTTAATATAAAATCGCTGTTTTTATCTTTATCAACATTAACAATATTATCAAGTGGAGCAAAAGCACCTTGTTTCGCGAACTTCTCAAAATTACTCCTGTCCAGTATATAAATATCTACATCTGCTGCGGCAAGAAGAACCATAACTTTCATTTGCATTGCATATTCCTGCTCACCATCCATATTATCGGATAATATTGCGGAATCAATACTTATCCCTCTTATATCAGGTATTCTTTCCCTTATTTTATTCTCGATATTTTCCGTATCACTGTAGTAAAACTCTCCAATAAAAGCCATATTTAAATCTATGGGAGGTTTCATTATACAACTCCTTATTGTGGAAACCAATACAATAACAATAACTATACCAATCAGAATATGAAATTTATAGTAATGTAAAAAGTTATTTGCTTTCTTTTCATTAATTCCTAATAACTTAAATATGCGGTTTGGCCTTAATTGTATGTCCTCTTCATTAATTTCCTGTTCATATCCCATCAAAAGGTTATATGCTCTGGTAATTTCATCAAAACTATATTCAGAATCAGCCATTCCACCTGATTTAAATTTTTTAAATAAGACAGTATACCTTCTCTCTATTTCATTTTTGCTTGCACCTTCCTTTAAACCAAGAATTTTGTGTGCATCTTTCATCTGAACCATTTTTACACCCCCGGCATCCGATTTTTCTTTTTATATGTAATTTTATTCTTTTAATTTCATTGTAGGAAATAATAATACATCCCTGATGGAATATGAATCTGTAAAAAGCATTACAAGCCTGTCAATCCCTATACCTAATCCGCCTGTTGGAGGCATTCCATATTCCATTGCATTTAAAAAGTCTTCATCTATCATATTTGCTTTTTCGTCACCTTGCTGTCTTTTTTCCATCTGCCTGATAAACCGTTCTCTCTGATCTATTGGGTCATTCAATTCCGAATATGCATTGCCTGTTTCCCTTCCCATTATAAACAGTTCAAACCTTTCAGTCAACTCTGGATTATCAAGTTTTTTCTTTGTGAGGGGCGAAACTTCAACAGGATAATCATATATAAACACCGGTTGTATAAGATGCTGTTCAACCTTCTCCTCAAAAATCAGGTTTAGAATTTCTCCTTTTGTCATACTTTCATCAACTTCTATTTCTTCTCCACGAGCAACAGCTCTAGCTTCTTGAATATTCCTTACGTTATTGAAATCAATTCCCGTATATTTTTTTACAGCATCTATCATTGAAATTCTTTCCCATGGCGGTGTAAGGTCAATATCTGTCTCCTGGTACGAAAATTTCATTTTGTTCAAGACATTACGTGCAATATATAATATGAGGTCTTCAGCAAGTTGCATCATACCCTTGTAATCATTATATGCCTCATAAATCTCAATCATTGTAAACTCAGGGTTATGTTTTATTGACATTCCTTCGTTGCGGAACATTCTTCCCATTTCATATATCTTTTCCAAACCACCTGTTATAAGGCGTTTTAAATACAATTCCGGTGCTATTCTTAAATACAACTCCATGTCAAGCGTGTTATGATATGTTATAAAAGGCTTTGCCGCAGCTCCGCCAGGGATTGTATTTAAAATAGGCGTATCAACCTCAAGAAAACCCCTTTCATCCAAGAAAGTCCTCACTGCCTTTATTATCTTACTTCTTCTGATAAAATTTTCTTTAACTTCAGGATTTACTATAAGGTCAACATATCTCTGTCTGTATCTGAGATCCATATCTTTCAAACCATGCCACTTTTCCGGTAACGGTAAAAGGGATTTTGACAAAAGTAATATTTTTGAAACCTTTATTGATATCTCACCCTTGTGCGTCATAAATACCTTGCCTTCAACTCCCACTATATCACCTATGTCATATGTCTTAAAAAGACTATATTCTTCTTCACCTATCTCATTAATTCTCACATATAACTGAATTTTACCATCCCTGTCCTGAATATCACAAAAACTTGCCTTTCCCATTCCCCTTTTTGATATCATTCTTCCGGCAACAGTAACAGGTGCTCCCTCTAATACCTGGTATTTGTCAATTATCTCCCTCGTAGAATGTGTAACATTAAATTTTCTATGATTAAAGGGGTTTCTTCCATTATCCTTTAAATCATTAAGTTTCATTCTTCTAATTCTGAGAATTTCATTCATTTCCGTATTAACATTTTTCTCTTCCGGTATATTGTTACTTTCCTCTGTCATCTTATTTCCTCCTTATACAGGCAAAAACAGCCTACATTTTTTATGATGTAAACTGTTTTATTTAGTCTGTTCTTACTAATTATATTATATTTAATTTTACTCTATATTACAATAGTATATTATTGTTTGTCAAAAGTTAACAATAAAAACAAACTTTTTGTTGTAAGTATACCTGATAGTCAATAATCGAGCTTATTATGAGTGTTTTATATTCTTAATTTCCGTATTCTGAATTCTGACTACTGACTACTCGCAGCCGTAGGCATTTTGGTTGCTGCCGCAGGCTGCGGTAAAAGATATATTATTTATGAATATCAAGTATTTTAAATTTTAATTTTCCATCAGGAACAATAACTTCAACCATCTCTCCTGCTTTTTTACCCAACAAGCAACTTCCGACAGGAGATTCATCTGATATTTTCTTTTTTGATGGGTCACTTTCTGTTGAACCCACTATATAATAATCAAGTTCTTCATTTGTTTCCATATCTTGAATCTTAACTTTGGTACCTATACTTACTTTATCTGTACTTACTTCATCATCATCAATTACTTTGGCATTTTTAAGTAATTTTTCTAGTTGAATAATTCTTCTTTCCAGATAAGCTTGTTCATTTTTCGCCTCATCATATTCCGAATTTTCCGTGATATCTCCAAATGATATAGCCTGTTTTATTTTTTCAGCAATCTCCCTTCTTTTTACTCTTTTATTGTATTCAAGTTCGTCCTCAAGCTTTTTCAGACCTTCATAAGTAAGAATGACCTGCTTGCTGTTCATTGGGGAACCTCTCCTTTACTGATAAATTTTGTGTTGATAATATATGCAATTGCAGTATAATTATTCTGCATTTCCTATACTGCATAAACACAAACAGCACTGAATTTTCTCACAGTGCCTTTCCAACCGGATACATTATCTTTAAACATCATCTTATTTTATGATATCTACTCAATATAATGTATGTTATTCATTATTTCAAAAATATTTTTATTAATTATAGAATACTAAGATTACAATGTCAAGTATTTTTTTGCTGGTTCAAGTTTCGGTGTAGCTGGTAACTATTCGGATACCCTAACACTATAATTTGGAGACTCCTTTGTTATATATATATCATGAGGATGACTCTCTTTGAGACCTGAACCTGTTATTCTTATAAATTCTGCATCGTTGGTGAGTGCCTTGATACTGGCTGCACCACAGTAGCCCATACCATGTTTCAGCCCTTCAACCATTTGAAATACCGTATCAGAAAGTGGTCCCTTATATGGTACTCTTCCTTCAACACCTTCAGGAACAAGTTTATTTGCATCTTCCTGAAAATATCTATCCTTGCTCCCTCTGGGCATTGCACCTAAGGAACCCATACCTCTGTATACCTTGAATCTTCTACCTTGATAAATCTCAGATTCACCCGGGCTTTCTTCAGTACCCGCAAATAGATTTCCTATCATTATAGCACTTGCTCCCGCAGCTATAGCTTTGGGAAGATCACCCGAATACTTGATACCTCCATCTGAAATAACAGGTATATCATACTTCCTCGCCACCTCATAACAATCATTTATTGCAGTTATCTGAGGTACTCCTATTCCTGCAATTACTCTTGTTGTACATATTGAACCAGGCCCTATTCCTACCTTTATCGCATCTGCTCCAGCCTCTATCAATTCTTTTGCACCCTCAACAGTTGCAATATTCCCAGCAATCATTTCCAATTCCGGATACTTTTCTTTTATTTTTCTTATACTGTCAATAATATTCTTTGAATGGCCATGTGCAGAGTCAAGTACTATAACATCTACATTTGATTTTACCAGTGCACTGACTCTTTCCATCATATCTTTAGTAAACCCCACAGCAGCACCGGCAAGAAGCCTTCCATCCTTGTCTTTGGCAGAATATGGATATCTTATGGCTTTTTCAATATCTTTTATTGTAATAAGGCCTTTCAGGTTCCCTTCAGTATCAATTATAGGCAGTTTCTCTATTTTATGTTCCCTTAATATTTTTTTCGCCTCATCAAGCGTTGTTCCTTCAGGTGCAGTAATAAGGTTATCTTTTGTCATCACTTCTTTTATTTTTTTGCCATAGTTTGTTTCAAATCTTAAATCCCTGTTTGTCAAAATGCCAACAAGTTTTTTGTTTTCAGTTATTGGAACACCTGATATCCTGTATCTTTCCATCAATTCAAGCGCTTCATATATATAATGTTCGGGTGATAAGAAAAAAGGGTCTACAATAACCCCGTGTTCAGATCTTTTAACTTTGTCTACCTCAAGAGCCTGCTCTTCAATAGACATATTCTTGTGAATTATTCCAATTCCGCCTTCACGCGCTAATGCTATTGCAAGCCTTGATTCCGTCACTGTGTCCATGGCAGCACTTAATAATGGTATATTCAGCTTAATATTTTTTGTAAGGTTTGTTGTGATATCTATATCTTTTGGTAACAGCGATGATTTTTTTGGAATCAGCAATACATCATCAAAAGTAAGTCCTTCCTTTATAAATCTGCTCTTCACTATAACACCCCCGCCTTGCATATTAATGACTATTATACTAGAAGGAAGACAAAAAATCAATGACCGGGTTTAAAATCACAGCGAACAACTGTAACTATTGGTTACCATTCACAGTCCCCTCTTAGCTTGAAGAATATTTTCCTGAAATGAACGCTACAGGCATCAAGAGGCCGTACAATTTACTTTTCTGTTTTGAATATTCTGTTTATTATCCCTGAAAACCTTATTTTCGTGTCCTGAAAAAATTCCACTATTTTAAAACGTACCCTTATGGGAATATCATCATCCGAATCCGCTTCGGCTATAATTTCATATTCCTCCTCAGTTAGCATATCCCTCAAATCTTCCTTTACATAATCAGGAACAGTACCATGCGTTATATCAACAAAACACAGTGGGGGAAATATTACGCACCACCAATTTGAACCTTCTCCCTTACCAAGAATGATTTTCAGTGATTTATATGTCCCGGCAGGAAGTTTTATATCTCCATATGATTTTGTTGGAAAAGGATATATACCATAAAATGCTTTAACATTATATTCTACACCTTTTTCATCTAACACGCCACGTGCTGTTGATTCTATTGATTCAAGATTATTTTCAATGAATATTTCTGCCTGGCTTACTTCTTTTGATATATCAATTTTATTTGTAAGATATTTCATAATCCTGTCTCTTACATCTCTCTTTAATTCCTGGTCACTATCTGAGTCACTGTTTGCTATTACATGCAGCCTTATAAGGCTATTGTAAAGTCCTTCATCTATATTATTGGAATATGATACAGAAAACAAGGATACTGTTAATATACTTATAAATATAAGCACAATAATTATTCTTATTATCCTATTCTTTTTTATATTATCAAGCTTCTTAAGCTTTTTAAAACAATTTAACATGACAAAACTCCCAATCAGTATTTTTTTACTTATTTAGAGTATTGTCTATATTTTGATTTTTTATTCACATAATTCAAATATTATATTGTCGTGAATTAAATGCAAAAAATGACTTTTGCAGTGCAATCAATTTTTCAATAACTCATGTGCCTTTCTATACTGCATATCATACTCCAAAATCAACTCACCAAGCCTATTGTTTAGCTCATTCTGCGTTGTAAAATCAAGAACATCCCCAGCATAAAAACCGCTGTCTACCCTGAATTTATATACAGCATCAACTGTTTTTTCATCCATAGTCATATCAGGAGTATCAATATCATAATTAAGAAGTTTTAATATTTTTTCAGCATTTAAAACATCATTTCCTTCACTTCCATATGAAGGTTTTGTCACAACAGAAAGCCTGTCTATACTTCTTATATTCACACCATTAACTATTTCAGGATCACCTACTTCAACATCAGGTTTCAACCCATTTTCATCAATAACTTTACCCGATGGTGTTGTATATACACCAGTGGTTATTTTCGTATATCCTATTATTTCACTGTTTAGCGGACTTATACCATGTTTCGTTATAAGTTCGTAAGCATCTACAACTTGCTCACCAATTTCCTGCTCATATTTATTAACAGCCTCCGGCGTAAGTATTGGTATAAGCTGCTGTACCTGAGCTTTTCCGAAAGTATCCATGCCCACAAGAACACCGGCTCTTGTTTCCTGTATGGCTCCGGCCAGAATTTCCGATGCACTTGCAGTATTTCCGTTTACCAATACAACAAGGCTGTATTTGTGTACATTTAAATTTGATTTGTACTCTCTGTCATCTTCATTCTCCGATTTGAAATCAAGTTTTGTAATAAGCCCTTCGGGAACAAAATATTGTGCCACATCAACAGCAGAATCTACGTACCCACCGGGATTATCCCTTAAATCAAGAATTATTTTATTTATTCCGTTTTCATCCATAGCCTCCAAGGCTCTATTCATATATAATCCAGCATTTGAATTAAAACTTTCAAGTTCTATGTAACCTATATCATTTCTTATTTCATGTTTTATGGGATTAAGCTTAATATTGCTTCTTGTAATCTCAAATGTCAATATATTAGTATGTGTATCTCTTATAATCTCAAGTTTAACTTTCGTTCCTGCCTCGCCCTTTATAAGATACGACGCATCCTGAGGAGTTTTCCCAACAATACAGATACCATCTACGGAATATATCTTATCTCCCTGAAGAAGCCCTGCCTCTTCTCCTGGACACCCGGAGAACACTTTTGTTACTACAACATATGCCCCCATCTGCGACAATTCAATACCTATACCCTCATAATTACCCGTCATATTACTCTGAAATGAATTATATTCTTCAAAGGTATAGTATGTCGTATAATCATCCATTTCATTAAAAATACCTTTCAATGCACCTTCTATAAGCTGTTTATCACTTATTTCCCCGCTGTATTTATCCTTTACCATATTAATTATGCTTTTGAGGTACTCAATGTTAGAATCTGATAATGAATTACTTTCAGTTTCGTCTCCCTGCGAAAAAACATATTGTGTAAATATAATAATTACAATAACAATAATAGGAAACACTCTTTTAACAAGTTTTTTTAACATTTGAATACCCCTTTTTTATAATCTGACATTTCAATATAAATTCTTCAATAACCATTGTGTCACAAAGTATATCTCTTTATCTTTTTTGTTGTGGTCTTTTCAAATTCTTCTTTTCTGACATTAAAATTTCGTATGTATTTATAGTTTACAAGCTGCTTGTTTGTTTCTTTTACCGCTTTATTTATCAATTCATATATTTCCTTTTCATCCAGGGGGCTGCTGCCGAATTCTTCCTCGATTTTTTCATAATCAGGTACTATGGTAGCAGCTACAGTAACATCGGCAAAATTTGTATCGTATTTCCCAAAAACAATGCATTCTTTTATATATGTATTTCTGTTCAACAAAGTTTCAATTTCTTCCGGGTATATATTTTTACCGTTTTTTGTTACTATGACATTTTTCTTTCTGCCGGCAATATGAAAAAAGCCGTCTTTATCCTTAAATGCAAGGTCACCTGTGTAAAACCATCCATCCTTGAAAACTTTAGCGGTAGATTCCTCATCATTGAAATAACCTGACATTATACTTTGCCCTTTTACAACTATCTCCCCTATCCCTTCTTCATTCGGGGAATCAATCCTAACCTCCAGACCCGGAAGTGGCAACCCTACAGCATCATCCTTGAAATCCACATCCCTGTTCAGGCAAACTATAGGACTGCATTCTGTTAATCCATACCCCTGTATAAATCCTATGCCAAGATCCCTGAAGCCCTTGGCAACATTGGCATCAATCGCAGCTGCTCCGCTAATCAAAAGCTTTATCCTACCTCCAAAAGTTTCATGTATTTTCGAAAACAGTTTTTTACTGAGGTCAATACCAAAATTCTTTAAAAAATTATTTATTTTAATCACTGTTTTGAGTTTTCTTTCCAAACCGCTTTTTGCAACCTGTTCCCATATTTTGGAGTACATTGCTTCAAAAAGCAGTGGAACCCCTAACATAATAGTTGCCCTCACTTCCTTCAGGTTTTTTGCAATATGCCTCAACCCTTCACAAAATGCTACTGTTGAACCCCTGTATATCGGGCACAGAAAACCACACGTACATTCATATGTATGATGTATGGGAAGTACCGACAAGAAAACATCTTCAGGTCCTATATATGTCATGGAAACCATAGACATTAGATTTTCACATATATTTTTGTGTGATAGCATTACAGCCTTTGATTTATCCGTAGTTGCTGATGTAAAGAGAAGCATGCTCATCTCCTCATTATTTATAACTGCATCTTTATAATCCGTATTCCCTTCCTTAAGAAGTTTCTCTCCTTTATTTATCAGCAGAGGCATAGACAGTATTCCTTCCTTATCCTCCAAATAATCCATACCTATAAAATACTCAATAAAGTCCAAGTTTTTTGAAATTGAAATAATCTGTTCTCTATTAAAATCGGAAAATACAACAGCACTTACTTCTGAACGCTCAAACAAACTTTTAATTTCAACTTCCGGAAGCATTCTGTCAACAGGTACAATAACTCCAACTCCATTAACAACTGCAAGATATGTTACAGCCCATTTATAGCGGTTTTCTCCTATTACTGCTATTTTTTTACCTTTTAGACCCATATTCACAAAAGCCGTACCAAGTGCCTCAACATCATTTTTAAATTCAGAATATGTAATACTCATATAGATGTCATTTTTCTTGTCTTTTTCCAAAAAAGCCGCTTTACTGCTGAAAAGCTCCTCACTTTCATTGAGCATATCCCTCAGATTACTTATCTTTCTAACATCATTCAACGGTATGTTTTTCAATTTCATTCCCCCTAGATTTAATAAAGAATATTAAAAATTTCAAATACTTATGTAACTTTATTTTACTGCAAAATGAATTTAAAATCAAGGCACCCATTTATTTGAGTTACCCCATTTTTTTATCCGTATTACTATTCACAGCACCCCTCTTAGCTCGAAGAATATTTTCCTGAAATGAACGCTACAAGTTCAAGTGGCTGTATATTCAAGCCTTACATGTCAATCAAACTCGTTGAATGCAAATCCTTCCCCAAGTACTTCCCTTACATCTGATAAAATAACAAATGCATTTTCATCTATTTTTCTTACAATGCTTTTAATCTCTTCAATCTGCCTTCTGTGAACTACACAGAAAAGTATCTGTCTGTTATTTCCCGTATACATTCCCTTGCCTTTTAATGCGGTCACACCTCTATCAAGTTCTTTAAGTATCCTCTCGGATATCTCATCAGATTTATCCGATATTATAAATAATGCTTTGGCAAAACTGACTCCTTCAAGTATTGTATCAATAAGTTTTGAGGCTATAAAAAGTGCCACAACTGCATACATTCCAAGCTTGAAACTTTTAAAAGCCACCGCAGCAGTTATAACAACACATGCATCAATTATAAGAAGTGTTTGTCCCATAGAAAGAGCAGGAATAAACTTTTTAACAATTCTTGCTGCAAGGTCGGTACCTCCTGTAGTAGCCCCTGAACGGAATATAAGGCCAAGGCCTGTTCCCATCAAAACTCCACCAAATATTGAATACAATAGAATATCATTTACATAATCATTACTTACGGGAAATAATAAATACATGTTTACAAAGTTTCTTAATGCATCTCCTGTAATATCTATTACAAATGAAAGCAGTATGGTTCCAAACAATGTACGCAGTATAAACTTCCTTCCGATAAGTTTTATACCTGTAATAAAAAGAGGAATATTCAATATAAGCATTGTTATTCCTACCGGATATCTTTTCCCACTAAGATAGTGAATTACTGTTGCAAGTCCTGAAACACCGCCTGGAGCTATTTTATATGGGAGGAGGAATACATTTATTGCAATTGCTGTTAGAAAAGAACCCAAAATTATCCACAGATATGCTTTTAAATTTTTCCATATTTTAATCTTCATATCATCACCCTGTTCAAGCCTTTATAACATATTTATTTATATTATATCCTTCTTATTAATTATATATCATTTATGACTTATTTGTCTCTATACATAATATTAGGAATATCTGAATAGATACACAGAGGAATATCTTTTTTGAAATAAGGTTAAATTATAAAAGGTTAAATTATATTTGACAGTTTAAAAATTTTAGTGTATTATAATGACAATAAATGTAGAATAATGTCGACTGGAGGATTATTATGAAAAGTACAGGTATTGTGAGAAAAGTTGATGAATTAGGAAGAGTTGTCTTACCTATGGAATTAAGAAGGACTATGAGTATAGCTGAAAAAGATCCATTGGAAATCTATGTGGATGGTGGTACCATAATTCTTAAAAAGTATGAACCAACTTGTGTTTTTTGTGGAGACACAAAGGATGTAGTTTCCTACAAAGGAAAAAATATTTGTTCCAATTGTATGGAAGAACTGAAAGGTAAAATATAAAGTTAAATTACTTTTAACTTTTTAGATTATATGTATTTATTTTTGTATAAACGCGTTTATTTTTAATTTGTTCACTTTTAAAAAGATATAACGCGTTTACATTTGCATCAGTAAAATTCATATCTTTTAGTATGTCTTCGATTTGCTTAAAGGAACATTTAAAAACAATATTTTGTCCAATGGTTATATGGGGGTTGTATTATTGTTACTAAAACCGAATGTCCCACAATCCCTTAAAAGCAATTTAAAAGTCCCTATTTTTTTATTTGCATATATTTCCATTATCGCTTTGTTTATTTGCAACTGCTGTTCCTTATTTATTTCACCCAGGAATTTAAGAGTAAGATGGAGATTCTCTATATCTTTCCACCTTCCCTTAATTGCATATTTACTGATTCTTTCCTGAAGGATTGAAATTTCATTTTTTAATTTTTCAGAAAAATCTATACCAATAAATGCCCTTATTATACTCACCCTTTCTATTTTATATAATAATTATAGCATTACAATACAGCATCCTTCAAGTTTGATGTGTGAAATTCTAAATAGTTACAAGTTGACAAAATATTATACATAATCTAAACTTTAATATATCAGATATCCCAATATATCTGATATAAAATAGTTTTTAAGGAGAATCGGCCTTGTGAAAGTTGTTCATATTATAGGTGGGGGAGATATTGGAGGAGCTAAAGTACATGTTCTTTCTCTTGTTAAGGAATTAGGCAAACATATTGATGTTAAAATAATAAGTCTTAGACCAGGTTCCTTTGCAGATGATGCAAAAGCTATGGGTATTGATATTGAAGTTGTAAAAACAGGTAATATACTCATAGACATAAAAAAAGTAACTGATATAATTCGAAACGAAGGTTTTCAAATTATACATTCGCATGGGGCAAAAGCAAATATGTTTTCACTTCTTTCAGGAAGTTTTTTAAAACTCCCAACAGTATCAACAGTTCACAGCGATTACAGGCTTGATTACATCCACAACAGGCTGAAAAACATTACCATAGCACCAGCCAATACATATGCACTTAGAAAAATCAACTATCATATTGGTGTATCTGAAAAATTCAGGAATATGCTTATTGAAAGAAATTTTAATCCCCAGAATATATTTACGGTTTATAATGGTATGAATTTTGAAATACCAGTTACAACCATATCAAGAGAGGAGTTTTCTTCCAAATACGGATTAAACCTTAAAAACGAAGATATTCTAGTCGGTATCGCAGCCCGCCTCTACCCTGTAAAGCGTATAGATACGTTGATTGATGCTGCAAAAAAGGTCGTCCCGTCAAACCCTTCGGTAAAATTCATAATAGGAGGAGATGGAGAAGACAGGAAATATCTCGAACACAAAGTTTCTTCTCTTGGTTTGTCTTCTAATGTTATATTTCTGGGCTGGCTTGACAATCCTTATGAACTTATGAGCAATATTGATATCAGCATCCTTACTTCCATCAGTGAAAGTTTTCCATATTCAATCCTTGAGGGAGCAAGATTTAAAAAAGCAACAGTAAGTACAAATGTCGGAGGAATTCCAGACCTTATTGAACATAACATCAATGGATATTTATTTAATCCGGGTGATCACAATACGCTTTCAATGTATATTCTGGAACTTTCAACTAACCCTGTTAAAAGAAAAGAGATGGGTGAAAAAATTTACGAGAAGGCAAAAAGTAAATTTTCACTTAAAAATATGTGCAGTACACAGCTTTCTATATATAATTGTATACTCAGGCTGTATAAAACGATATCAAGAACATGCAATATTTATGATGCTATAATTTCAGGCTATTACGGTTTTCAGAATATTGGAGACGATGCAATGCTTAAAGCAATAATAAACAATCTGAGGAAATATAAGCCTGAAATAAGAATAGCAGTTTTATCAAACAATCCACCGGAAACAAAGAAATTATATGGCGTTAATTCGATTAGCCGTGCGAATCCATTAAGCATTATTAAAATAATGAAACAGGCACGCCTTTTCATATACGGCGGCGGCAATCTCATACAGGACAATACAAGTTCACGTTCTCTTTTATATTATCTCAGTACCATATGGTTTGCAAAAAAACTGGGCCTCAAGGTAATGATTTATGCCAACGGAATAGGCCCGCTTAATAGAAAAATTAACATATTTTTTACAAAAAAAATAATTAATCGTGTTGAAATAATAACAGTCAGGGAAATGTTATCACTTTCTGAACTGAAAAAACTGGAAATAGAAAAACCCGGTGTTCTGGTTACAGCTGATCCGGCACTTACCACAGAAGCCAGTACTGATAAGGAAGCTTCAATTATTATGTCAAATGAACACGTACCATTAAATTCCACATACGTAGGATTTTCTGTAAGAAAGATGCCCGGCCATGAAAACAGAAAATACGAAAAATATGAGGATGTAATTGCAAAAACTGCAGATTATCTTGCAGATACATATTCCGTAACACCTGTATTTATCCCCATGCAGTCTAATGATATTGATATAATAAATAATGTGTTATTGAAAATGACAACAAATGGTTTTGTTATTAAAGGGAAATATACTGCTTCGAATATTACTGCTGTCATAAGGAAAATGGATATTCTCATTGGTATGAGACTTCATGCACTTATATTTGCTGCAAGTTATTGCGTTCCTATGGTAGGGCTTGTATATGACCCTAAAATAGAAGGTTTTCTGCAATATATAAATCAATCGGCAGCAGTAGCGGGTAATATCATGGATGTTGATTTTAACAGACTTAGGAATATAACTGACTATGTATGGCATAACAGGGACAAAATAAGAATTGATCTTAAGAAAAATGTATCAGCGCTCCGCCAAAAAGCTCTTGAAAATGCTCGCATTGCTGTTGGTCTTATAAATAATGACTTTTAAAAGGCAATAATATATGTTGGCATGTAGCTGCAATCAAAGTATTTTAAAATCAAGGAGATATCATGAGAAATACTGTAAATATTCTGAATGTATTAATTGACAGGATAACAATAAAAGAGGCAGTATCCCTTATACTGAAATTTTTGAATGAAGAATCCGTTCATACAATATACACTCCAAATTCTGAGATGATTATGGAGGCACAGAGGGATATATCACTTAAAGCAATACTTAACCGCGGAAACCTTGTAATTCCCGACGGTGCAGGTGTTGTCCTGGCTTCACGGATACTTGGTGTACCGCTCCCGGAAAAGGTTCCAGGATTTGACCTCGTTAATGAATGTTTCAGGCTTTCTTTCCACAGGCCTTTAAGATTTTTCTTTTTTGGAGGAAAGCCTGGTGTTGCGCAAGAAGCTGCTGCTGCAGTAAAAAAACTGCATTCCAAAGTCGAAATATCTGGTTTAAAACATGGATACATACCCGAAGGTGAAAATGACAACCTTATAGAACAAATAAATTCCAGCAGGACAGATATTCTGCTTGTCGCCCTGGGATGCCCTAAGCAGGAAAAATGGATTGATATGTATGCGCAGAAACTTGATGTAAAAATATGTATCGGTGTGGGGGGAACACTGGATGTTTTGGCCGGGAGGAGCCGCATTGCGCCTGACTATTTCCGCAGGAACGGGCTTGAATGGCTTTACAGGCTTTACCAGGAACCATCCAGATTTGTGCGCATGCTTAATCTGCCTCGTTTTATATTACAGGTATTAATTCGAAGGGTCCGTAATTGAATATCCGCCTTTTACAAGGACATAGACGACTTCTTTTTCATCTATTGACTCTATACCCCTGCCGTCACTTCTTGATACCACAAGCAGATGATTTATTGGTATCGGCGCACCCGTATCAAAATAATCACTATATCCATCGGTTACATCTACCAGTTTTTCCCCGGAGCTTCCTGTTATTGCAGTTGTATTACCGCTTCTTACAATAATTTCAGTACCTTCCTCGCCTATCAGCTTTTGATTTTTCTCCAGTTCAACTACCTTGAATAATTGTTGAACTGACGCCTCTTCGGGTAAATTAACATCCGTACCGGCAATTTGAGCCTTGAGGCTTTCAATTTCGGCCATTAATATCCCTATCTGCTCGTCCACATAATCTTTCGATGCAATAACCAATTCCTCGCCTTCTGTTGAAGCATCAACCTGAAACATATGTATTGTAAAAATAACAGCTACAGACAATATAATAACTGCAATAAATCTTTCAAAGTTTGAAAACCTTTTTATCATATGTACCTCCGGATTTTATTATATGTATTTATTTTCTTATATATCACTTAATCCAAAGCTTATCTCAAGTGCTTCATTTACTTTTTTCATAAGCTCATCATCCAGATGTCCTATGTTTTCCTTTAACCGTTTTTTATCTATTGTCCTTATCTGTTCCAGCAATATCACCGAATCTTTGGATAAACCGTAATCTCCTGCTTCTATTTCAATATGCGTTGGTAATTTTGCTTTATTTATTTGTGAAGTTATTGCTGCAGCTATAACTGTAGGGCTGTACTTATTTCCGGTATCATTCTGAATAATAAGAACAGGCCTTACTCCACCCTGCTCTGAGCCTACAACAGGACTCAAATCCGCATAGAATATATCTCCTCGTCTTATCACCACACACATTCCATCTCTCTGAGCTTTTCCTCATACCTCACCTGCTGTTCATAGTCTGCTTTAAAACCGTATTCACTTATCATTATATTTATTCCAGCCATCTCCTGATAGCCATTTTTCATCTTATCCCTCATTTCCATTCTTCTCTTATGCCCTATATAAAGTCTCATAGCTTCCCTTACAAACTCACTTCTGTTGGTTTTCTCCATTTCAACAATGAGATCTATTTCTTTAAGCAGTTTATCGGGAATGCTTATCTGAATTTTTCTTAATTCATTCAAACGTAAAACCCCCGCTTCATAAATCTTTCAAAATATAGAGCATCAATTATATATTATTATACAAATACAGGTATAAAAATACATTTTCTGCTTCCCATTAATATATTTTTAATATATTAATATATATAATTATAATCCTTAATCTATGCATGGTCAAATTAAAATTTGGTTACGAGTTATATCAGATAATTCAATACCTTTATGATTTCCCCGTTACGTATATATACACGGGGTACTCTTCTTCCTATCAGGCATACAATCTCATAATTTATTGTTCCAATTTTAGCTGCGATATCCTCCACACTGATTTTTCTTCCATTCTGCTCTCCAAATAATACAACTTCATCCCCTGCTTTAATCTCCGTTTTTATATCCGTTACATCAATCATGCACTGATCCATACATATTCTTCCGATTATAGGGGCATATTCCCCTTTTACAATAACCTTTCCCTTACCACTTAATACCCTTGAGTATCCATCGGCATAACCAACAGGTATAGTTGCAATCCTGCTCTTCCTGGAAGTTGTAAAAATCCTGCCATAACTCACAGGTGTATCCTTTTCAACATCTTTTACCAGAATTACATTTGCTTTAAGGGACATAGCAGGTTTAAGGCTTATCTTTTTCTTATTTACTTCCGGAGAAGGGTACATACCGTACAGTATAATCCCTGGCCTTACCATGTTTAAGTGCATTGAAGGATATTCAATAATACCCGCACTGTTGCAGACATGTTTTACAGGTATATGAAGGCCTATTCTGCCAAGCTCCGAACAAATAGACATAAACCTTTCAAACTGCATACCCGTATAACTCATGTCTCTTTCATCGGCAGAAGCAAAATGCGTAAAAAGCCCTTCCACAATAATACCCGGAAGTTTTCCAATCCTTACCGTATCCTTAACCGCACTGTATCCGGGTTTGAATCCTACCCTTGTCATTCCCGTATCTATCTTGATATGTATTTTAACTGTCCTTCCAAGCTTGACAGCTGCTTTAGACAATGCTTCTGCAAGATCATGGCTGAAAATGGTTTGTGTCACGTTATTATTTATAATTTCATCTGCCCTTTGCGGATCGGTGTAATTCAAAACAAGCACAGGAACATCAATTCCTTTATTTCTTAATTCAATAGCTTCATCAAGCATTGATACCGCAAGACGCGTTACTCCGTTATCAAGCAGCGTTCTAACAACCTCCATAACCCCATGTCCGTATGCATCTGCTTTAACAACCCCCATAATCTCAGCTTTACTGTCTGTTAATTTTCTTATTTCACGGACATTATGGGCTATACTGTCCAGGTTTATTTCAGCCCATGCCCTGTTAAGCTGATACCTCATATGAGTCCTCGTCCTCCCATAACGGATTGATCTTTTAATTTTCTAT
>CAZANH010000015.1:0-6390 GCA_964486515.1 uncultured Eubacteriales bacterium | reverse complement strand
TTGTACGCCTTTGAAGAGTGTTGTCGTAAATTCTTACACCTTCAGGATCCGGCTCTTTCCTTTGATGAACAGTATGGCATAATTCAAAATATAAGCTGGCATTCTCCCCTGCCATACTACGCACGATCTTGAAATCACCACGATCCTCAGTATAATAATAATTTGAAAGATTGAACATCTCTACCCCAGCCTGTGTCATATCTTCTATGGATATGCCCAGCTTGTCATACCAGGATACCTGGGCCGGAATGCGAACACAAAGCCATCGATGAACCCCTGGTTTTGCAGTATCGTCCAGCACTTTACGCACATCTTTTACAAAGGTTGTAATAATTCTTCTGCGTTCATCACCCGTTGTCTCTTCCTGCCGGAAAAAATTACAGTGGCGCATAAAGTCAAGTTCGAAACCATCAATATCATAATTTTCTATAATCTCTTTTATATAAGCGAATTTTGCAGCACGAACCTCCGGTATGGCCCAGTTCAGCACGCGGCTGTTCCAATCATTTAAATCACTTCCCAATCTCCATTCCGGGTGTTCAACATGAGTGGGACAAAATACATGCCATGCCCACCCAGGGATTTTTTCAGGCTCCATCGCGGTAAACTCGTGTCCATGGGAGTCATTCAGACGAAATGATATAAAAGGCGTCAAGCCTTTAAGTCTACAACGATCAACAAAGGCCTTCACCATATCACCACCATTGGCCATATATTCTGCAAAGCCATTATCAGAAGGCGTCATTCCGGTATGCTTTTTCATAAACTTAATATGCTCTTCAAAGGGGTAAACGTCCGATTTCCACCAGGGTACCCAGCCTACACCAGGCTGCAGCATGTGTACATCAATCCCCGTATCAGCTGTTTCATCCACAGTAGCTTCCAACATTTCCCTAGTAAATATTAATAGCTTTTCCACCCATTTCCCCGTGGATTCTTTTTGTTGTGCAGGTTGTGGATTAAAGGGACTTTTACATGTCAGAATATTAATTGTATCGTTACTATACAATACCTTAAAAGGTGCTTTTTCCTTTATGTTCATTTTAAGTATCATTCCTTTCGCTGTGCTCAAGGCACAAAAATTAATGAAATTGAAAAGCTAATAAAAGGCGAAGAAGTAAAAAAAGTAATAGAAGAAAATGTAGTATACCAGAGCATAAAAGACAACCCGGATTCAGCATGGAGTTTCTTGTTGCATGCTGATCCCAATTTTTATAATTCAACCCCTTGTGCTCTTAACTCATCCTGAACCTTCTTTATATCCACATTTCGTGGATGAACATTATCCATTGCAGACACAGCAGCTGCTACACCTGCACCCTGTCCTGTAATCATGGTTGTTACCATTACACGTAGTAAGAACGGGTTCTCTGCACTAACACTGCGGCCCGCCCCCATAACCAACCCTTCTATTTTACGGGGAAGCAGACATCTGTATGGAATCTCATAGTAGTCATCTGAAAACACCTGCGCACTCCAGGCTCCCTCACCTTTATGTATAACAACATGTTTTTCTACAACTCCCCGGCCTATTGCATCATCAAATCTGGAAGGTGTCTTTTTCATTTCACCGGTGAAAACAAAGTCTCCGTCAATCCATCTGGATGCCCTTACACCAAGATCATCTGCCGTTCCGATAACAACAGCCTTTTCAAATCCGGGTATATTCTTTTTAAAAAAATCTGTCACATGGAATGCCATTTTTTTACCATCAGACATGGCTTTGCTTATTTTTGCCACATCCATGTCATGCACATCCACATAACCAGTAATGATGTGAACAACTCCGAGTGAACGTATTGCGTGCATCTGCAGTGCATTGATGGTATCATGCATCCCAATCTCAGTCTTGTATTCACCACTTGCAACAGCCTTTTTAAAAATATCCAACTGCATTCCTCCTCCATGGGGAAAAAGCAGGGTTCCTGTCTCTTCGTATTGCTTTACGGCCTCTTCAAGCGTCCATTCAATGTCCATATTTTCCGGATATTGATCCGGATTGTCCTTGAAATACTGTACAAATCCATCAACATCCACATTTCCCACCCGGAATACGTAACTGCTTTTATTTCTGCCGGGTTCCAGCTGTTTTAGCGGAACATCTGCATATTTGGCTACATCCGAATCCCCTGTAGCATCTACAACCACTTTTGCCAACACAGCTTCCCTGCCTGATTTGCTTTCAATAATGATACCTTTAATGATGTCATCTTCCATAACCGCCCCAACCGTCAATGTCTCAAAAAGACATTCCACACCTGCCTCTTCCAGAAGCTCTATTAATGTGAGTTTTCCTTTTTCAATATCGTAGATAATGTGCCCTTTGTGTTTGTGCCAGGAAAGTCCCGGTCCGTCAGCTTTGGATAGCTTGTCAACAAATTCAAGCGGATTTCCCTTTACAACAAGTTCTCTTCCAAATGTATAAAAACAGTTAAATACCGAACAGCACATACCCGCCGTGGCTACTCCTCCCGGAAAGCTGTTGCGCTCTATAAGCATCGTCCGAGCTCCGGCTCTTGCAGCCGCAACTGCGGCAGATACTCCTGCAAGGCCTCCCCCCACCACAAGTACATCTGTTTCAGCTCTTACAGGTATTTTTCTCCCGGGTTCACTGACTTCCATTTTTGACTTTAATCCTGCAGAATTATTGTCTGCCATAATTAGATTTCTCCCTTATTACATTGGTATTTGATCTTATCATCATATTCATTTTAACACCAATTCAGGTAATTATGTTGCTCAAAAATAGCTCTAAATTGCTTTCTTTTTTTACGGTACCCCATTTCCAGGTTTGAAGAATATGTCTGACCGTTTCTATCAGTTTTTACAAAAAACATTCCTTATAGCTTCAAGGTAACCATACCCATATAAATCATCAGGTTGAAGATAGCTGGTCTCAGTCCATTCATTCCAGCTGTTAACTATTATTAAAGGCTGTTGATAAGGGTGGTTGTCAACATATTCCTTCGCTTTTACAAATGCTTTCTGCACATTTTCAGGTGTGTTGTTTTTAACAACTCGAGGACGAAATTCGGTAAACCTGGGATTATTGTCCCAACCCATGGATACGTTTGGATAATATGGTATATCATATGATTTATCAATCCTCTCCCACTCCTTTACTACATCCTCCACTATTTCATTATAGTCTCTGTCTACATTCGTGAAATTAAAATTATAATGGACAACACTGTCAAAACCAAGTTTTTTGGCAATCTCATTTGTTGTAACCATTTCACCGCCGCTTACTCCACTTATGTTTATAGTATTCCCACAATTGATATTCAACTGCAGGTGCAGTCCTTTAAGTCCTGCCTTTAAAGCTTGCTCTCTGAACCACTCAAGGGCGTCTATACCAGCATCAGTACCACCTAATCCCCTTATGAATGTTTCAAGATGAAAAATCATAAATACAGGTTTGCCTTCTATTGTATAATAGGATGGATGTTTGAAATACCTTTCAATAAGCCTTTTTGCAATAACTTCGAATTCCTTCCGCTTCACTGCAGCATCCCAGATTATATTGTCATTCAGATTATTTGACAGCCTGATATCCCATAAATTATTCACATTGTGATTTGCCCACATCAAGTAAAACTTAACCCTGTCATTGTTTTTTGCTTTCAAGTACCCATCATTAAGACAGTTCTCAAGAAAAGGTCTCCCATCATACCAATACCAGTCATATATGAACACATTCACACCATGGTCAGCCGCAGCATTTATCTCCATTTCCATAACGTACCGATCAGCTTCATTCACATAACCCCAGATGGGTTTCCTTGGCCAATTATGACCCTCAAATTTTTTCACCGAATTCTTTACTGTCTCCCATTCCCCCATACCTTCAGGCCAAAACATTCTTGTTCTTGGTTCATCTCCTGTATAGGCAGGCCAGATATAAGCAGCTACATCATAATTTTTGTTCATTTTAAATCTCCTCCTTATATTTCATTTATTAAATTTAATGATTAATTTAACATATATTAATTATATTTAAGTTTATTTGGATTGATTTGTAAACTTGTAATAATTAAAATAATATGTTTCTAACTAAAATAATTTATGTATCACTCACTGTACAAAACTGATTTTACAGCATTTATTATATCCTGTTCCTGGGGAACAACGGCATTTTCCAGTTCAAGATTAAAGGGAAGCGTACATTGTTTTGCTCCAAGCCTCTTTACAGGTGCATCCAGGTATTTAAACGCCTCTTCATATATCATGGAGGCAATTTCGGCTCCCACTCCACACGTCCTGTGGGCTTCATGTACCACAACAACTCTTCCTGTTTTTATCACCGAATTGACTATGGTTTCTTTGTCAAGCGGTACCAGTGTTCTTGGGTCTATAACCTCCACATCTATCCCTTCGCCTGCAAGCTTGTCTGCTGCCTTAAGCGCCCGTCCAATGTAAAGGTGCGTCCCGATCACTGTAACGTCCCTGCCCTGCCTTACAATGTTTGCCTTGCCGAAAGGGATTGCGAATTCCATATCGTCACTGACCTCTCCCTTTGTCGCATAGAGTGCCTTATGCTCAAAGAACATAACAGGATTGTCGTCCCTTATGGCAGTTCTTAAAAGACCTGCTGCATCTGCCGGGGTGGAAGGCATTGCAACTTTCATGCCCGGTATATGCATAAAGAAAACCTCCACGCTTTGTGAATGGGTACCTGCATTCCCTCTTCCCACACCCTGCTGTCCCCTGATGACAAGGGGTATACGAGCTTTTCCTCCAAACATGTACCTTATTTTCGCAGCCTGGTTCAATATCTGGTCCATTGACACATATGTGAAATCCATATACATGAGCTCCACAACAGGTCTCATACCTGCAATGGCGGCGCCTGTCCCAGCCCCCACAAAACCTGCTTCCGAAATGGGGGTATTTCTTACCCTTTTTTTCCCGAACTCATCCACAAGCCCTCTGGTGCAACCGAATATTCCGCCCTGTTCGGCTACATCCTCTCCCATCACAAACACCCTCTCATCCCTTCTCATCTCCTCAGCCAGCACATCCCTTATTGCCTGCGCATATGTTTTAATACTCATGACCGTACCTCCTCATAGAAAACATCTTCCATCACTGTTGAAGGATCAGGTTCAGGGCTCTCCAACGCAAACTTTGTCGCTTCTTCTATCTCCTCATGGGAATTGCGTTCAATTAAATCCACTTCATCCTCTGTCAGGATCCCGTCCTTCAGAAGATACTCCCTCAATCTCCTTATTGGACATTTTTTCTTCCAGACATCAACCTCTTCCTTGGTTCTGTATACCTGAGGATCTCCCACCCAATGACCATGCCATCTGTATGTCTTGCATTCTACCAGAGTAGGACCCGATCCTTTTTTTGCTCTCTCTATCGCTTTTTTAATCGCTTCATCCACTGCAAATACATCATTGCCATCAATTGTAACACCTGGTATGTCATAAGCTGCAGCTCTCTGACTGATGTCTTTCACCGAAGTGCTCTCACTCACAGGAACCGAAATACCGAACTGGTTATTCTCACAAACAAAAATAACCGGTAGTTTCCATACTGCCGCAAGGTTTAAACTCTCATGAAAAAGCCCCTGGTTCGACGCACCGTCACTAAAAAAAGCAATAGACACCTGGTCGCTTCCTCTCATCTTCGATGCCAGTGCGGCACCTGTCGCAATAGGTATCCCCGCCCCTACAATTGCATTTGCCCCAAGATTCCCCTTTGTAATGTCCGCGATATGCATGGAACCGCCCCTACCTTTGCAGTAACCTGTTTCCTTTCCCATAAGTTCCGCCATAGCCCTTTTGGGATCTGCCCCTTTGGCAATACAGTGTCCGTGCCCCCTGTGAGTGCTTGCTATATAATCCTTATCCCTCAACAGTGAGCACACAGTTGCCGGTATTGCCTCC
Source organism: uncultured Eubacteriales bacterium (assembly GCA_964486515.1). GTDB lineage: Bacteria > Bacillota > Clostridia > Acetivibrionales > CAZANH01 > CAZANH01. The sequence goes on along the minus strand of CAZANH010000015.1, from coordinate 496 downwards.
TGCCCTATACAAAGATGCACAGAACCCCTCAACATGTTATTTTCAAACAGATATAACGCTTTTTCCTCAAACCTGCGGATTACATTCATAGTCTTATAAATCCATATCAATCTTTCCCTTTCGATCATTCCTACCCCCCCTAAGAACTCTAATTTTTTCAACCTTGCTTTCTATATGACAATCTTCAGTATATCAACTATCTGTTCGGTACTGTCTGCAATGTGAACACCTGCATTCCTCAATTTTTCTTCCTTGTTCTGTGCACTTCCGCTTCCGTCAGCCGAAACTATTGCTCCAGCATGGCCCATGCTTTTGCCCCTTGGAGCATTCATGCCTGCAATATGAGCTATTACAGGTTTTGTGACATATCTTTCGATATATCTGGCTGCACGCTCTTCCTCATTACCGCCTATCTCACCTATTATAACTATCACCTTCGTGTCGGGATCGGCTTCAAACAAGGGAAGAAGATCTGCAAAGGTGGAACCGGGTATCA
>CAZANH010000014.1:0-5460 GCA_964486515.1 uncultured Eubacteriales bacterium | reverse complement strand
TGAGAAAAGGGAATATGTTATAACGGGTATGGTTATTACAGCAACATAAATTATAAAAAGCTTGCAGCTCAATCTTTTCCTGATAAATAAAAGTATTTTATTGATACAACCTATAACTTTAAGGAAAAAATTCACAATGTTTGTCCTCACCTCCATGGTAGTGTGGATTTTACTCATTAAATATAACACAATTATTTTTTCATTTCAATTTTTTGATCTGTTTCTGATTAATAATCACACCTATTAATAGATTCTGACACTTTAAAAATAATCAAGGTTAAAATATAATGGCAGCGTAATAGCTATTACATTTATGAACCACAAGTTTTACGATAATTTCAAAATCAAATTCTGAAAGGGAGGATTTACATGTTAAAGAAAATTTTGATACTGATTATTTCAACAATTATGATAGTGTCTTTATTTGCCGGTTGCAATAAAGACACTGATGGAAAAGAAGAGCCTGAACAGACGCAAAAGTCAGCTGAAACAAAGGATACCCAGGACGATGAGGAAAAAAACAAAGAGGAATCCAATAGTGAGCATTTTACTATTAGTGTTTCTTCATGGCAGTATAGTGAATCCGAGTCCAACGACCCCGATGGGAGAATAAAAGCTTACAAAGAAGCAACTGAAAAATTATTTAAGTCAAAATATCCAAACGGCGAAATTGAGTGGAACAACATACATGGTGAAAAGTATTTTGACGTTTTAAAGGCAAAACTTGCTTCCAACAGTGCAGATGACGTCATCATTCATCAGGATATGTTAGGTGTTTTAGGTAAAGGCGAATATTGTGCCGACCTTTCCGATGAGCCCTGGGTGGAAGATATGCTTGATGTATGTAATCCATATGTTTATTTTGATGGTAAAGTTATTGCCGCACCCGGAGATTTAAACGGCTGGGGTGCGTGGTACAATAAGAAGATATTCAGAGAAAATGGTTTGGAACCGCCAGAAACTTACGGGGATTTCCTGAACATATGTAAAACACTGAAAAGCAATGGGATAACACCTTTTTCATTTGGTTTCAAAGATGCATGGTCAGCAGCAGGAGTCTGGAATATGATATGTCCGGCTTTTCTTTACACAGAAGACGAGGAATTTTTAGTTAACGTAACAAGAGGCAGCAGAAAACTTACAGATTCTGAAGTTGTTGATGTTTTTAAAAGAATACAATTTCTTTTTAGCAGTGGATATGCCAATAAAAACTGTTTAAGTATTGGTTGGGCACAATCAAGAGCAGAATTTTTAAAAGAAAACGGAGCTATGATGATTCAAGGTGCATGGCTGCCTTCGTTGGTAGCAACTGAAGATGAAGATTTTGAATTAGGCTGGATGACAATACCTGATGACAATGGCAATGCGTATGTAACTGCAGGTGTTGGAGCCTGTGTTTCCGTAAATGCTTCTTCCGATTATATAAAACAAGGCAAAGACTTTATAATAGCGTTCAGGGATAAGACTACTTTGGGAAAGTATCTAATCGATAAAGCAGCTCCACCATTCAAAGGATGGAAATTAGAACACAGCATTCCGGCGTTTAAAGAATGGAGTAATTCTTTCAGCGAATATCCTACAGCATATGGAGGCGATAAATTTTTTGCAGCATCAGCTATAACAGATTTACAAAATATCGTTATAAAAATGGCTAGTGGAAAAGAGTATAACGAAGAGGAATTGAAAGCTGACCTTGAAAAAGCACAAACAGATGCAATGAAAGATAAAGATACGGTTGTATTGCCGGAATAGAAAAAATATTCTAAAATCAATGCTGCAGCATGTAAGCTGCTGCAGCATAAAAATTATAGGATAATGGTGATGTTAATATGAATATAAACAAAAAACTATATATATCAAGACTTTTATTTACAGTCCCTGCACTCTTTTTCTTGTTGATTTTTGTAATATATCCTTTTGTTGCAAGTCTGTTTTATTCATTAACCGAATGGGACGGATTAAATGAGCCTGTCTTTATCGGATTTGAAAATTTTGTGAGGCTTTTTAATGATCCCGACTTTATAGGCTCTATCGGAAATACCGTTTTTTATTGTGTATTCAGTTTGCTTGCAACTAACATAGGATCTTTAATTTTGGCATTATGCCTGAATATGAAAGTGCGTGGTGCAGAAAGTTTGAGGACAATATTTTATTTGCCGGCTGTACTGAGTCTGGCGGCTGTATCTGTTATTTGGTCGATAATAATGAATTATCATGGTTCATTTAATTTTTTTCTTTCCCAATTGGGTTTGGTAGCAGCAGATAATAAGATAGACTGGATTGGAAATTATAATCTTTCAAGGTGGACAATTAGTGTAATAATGCTTTGGAGTGTTTTAGGATATTATTCCGTATTTTATCTGGCAGGTTTACGCTCTATTCCAAATGATATATATGAAGCTTCCTCTATCGACGGAGCCCAAGGTTTAAAAATGTTTCGTTTTATTACATTGCCGCTTTTAATGCCGTCAATTACCGTCGTTACTTTTCTTAACCTGGTAATAAGCCTGAAATTATTTGATCTGCCATATATTATGACAAATGGAGGAGGAGGAGCAACAACTTCCATGGCTATGCAGGTATATGTACTTGCGTTTAGAAACGGTACATTCGGATATGCTACTGCAGCAGGTATTGTGCTTTTTGTTTTTGTTTCCGTGATTTCATTCACCCAGGTTATTTTTACAAGGAAAAAGGAGGTTCAATATTAATGTCCGATAACTTATCAGCCAAGACAGTTAATATACTAAAAGCTATTCCGTTGTACATTCTTGCGGCAATATGGATGTATCCGTTTTTTTTACTTGTGACGTCGACTTTCAAGAAAGGCGTTAACTTTTTTGATTTCAATGTGCTGCCGGATTTTACTTATTGGGATAACTATATAAAGGTATTTGAATGTGCAAACGTGTTGAGACCTTTTCTTGTAAGTGTGACATTGACAGTTTCAACAATGACATTAACAGTAATATTTGCTTCAATGGCCGGTTATTCTCTTGCTCGCGGGAGGAAAAAAATTTTTTCCTATATTTATTTATTGTTTGCCTCTGGATTAATAATACCCGCCCAGTCCAATATGATTCCCATATATAAACTTGGTGTTACTATTGGTATGATAAATACCATACCATTTTTGGTAATGATATATGTAGCCGGACTTTCAGCTTATGCGGCTTTGATTTATGCAAGTTTTACAAAAAATGTGCCGCAGGAATTGGAAAATTCAGCGAGGATAGACGGTTGTGGATTTTTGACAACTTTTATATTCATAATTTTCCCATTGTTGTTGCCTGCCACCGGTACGGTGCTTGCAACAACTACTTACTGGATATGGAATGATTTTCAACATCCGTTGATTTATTTAAATGAGGAAAAATATTATACCCTTATAATGTTAATGTTTAAATTCCAGAATGAAACATCAAAATCCACCCAATGGGGCCCGACATTCGTTATAGCTTTTTTAGTTTCTCTCCCAATGATTGTTCTTTTTCTGTTTGCCCAGAAGTACATTTTAAGGGGTATTGTAGCAGGCTCACTTAAAGGTTGACCCTGAGAAGCCTAAAAAGCACTAATCTACTTCGTCAGTGAGAATATTAGAACCTGAGCCGTATCTTAATACTGCCTCACAACCTGATAACCCCAATGCTTTGTATCTCAGCACTTTTTAGGCTTTCAGGAGAAAACTTGTTTTATATGTCAGTATATTAAGAGAAGATAATTGATTGGTTGGTTAATTATTTTTTATTTACACAATGGCTTAATTTCAAAAATATAAGGAGTTGAATTTTTAATGAAAAAAACTTATAAAATATTAAGTGCTGCGTTGGTTTTAGGAGTATTACTTGTCTTTACCAGTATTGAAAATGTATCACAAGTAGAGGCATATACGGAAGTTGAAGAGTGGAAGGTGTATGAGATAACTCTTACAAGCCAGTATTCTAATGGACATTACGATGATCCGATGAGAGATGTTAAAGTAACGGCAACGTTTAACGGACCGGGAGGAGTTACTATTGTCAGGCCGGGATTCTGGTATGATGATAATGTATGGAAGGTGCGTTTTGCACCAACTGAAACAGGCAACTGGACATATACCATTTCCAATAATCAAGGTGATACGGGATTAACCGTATCGTCTCCTGTTACTATTTCATGTATCCCTGCTTCTGCAGATTCCCCTGAGATATATAAGCGTGGATTCCCCAAGGTAAGCTCAAACAAAAGATATTTTACATACGATGATGGAACACCGTTTTTCTGGATAGGAGATGCCCATTCGCTGGTAGCTATTGATGAGGAGACATGGGATACGTCAAACAATCCGTACCAGAATTGGGCGCCGTCAAACACTGATTCAATGTTTAAAGGCATGGTTGATAAGAGAGTTGCGCAGGGATTTACCGTATATCAATCCGGATTATTTATGTGCGGAAATTATGATCCGGCAACCAGAATGCCAAAAGTTAATGAATTAGAAGTGTACGACGATCAACAAAATAATATTGCATTAAATGCCACAGTTACAGCGGACACTTCTTTAAAAGACTGCCCGATTGCTAACGTAAACGATGGAGATACAAGCAATACAGTTCCTTATGCTCTTATTCCGAATGAAGGATATCCTGATGAACCATCCGGTGTATGGATACCTGATGCAAAATATAATTTGCCTCAATCCTTTGTAATGGATTTTGGAAGCATTAAGACAATAGACAGTATAGAACTGTATACTACGGTAGATTGGGAGATAAGTAATTACAAGATACAATATTATGATAATGGCAGTTGGGTGGATTTATTCAGTGAAGTAAAGGAGAATACATCATCCCATGTTGTTTATGATCAATTTACCCCGGTGGAAAGTTCAAAACTGAAATTTATTGCAAAAAAAGGCAATGATCCTTATTCATATTTCTTGGTGGAAGACAATGTGGATTTATTTAAGAAAGTAGATCAAAAATTTGAATATATTGCTGAAAAAGGACTTTTAAACGAGATATGGATGTCGGGAGAATTTACATTGGATCGTTTCAACGATTATGATGAAGCCAAAACCGAACTTGCTTTTGAAACAAAATATTATGTGGCACGATATGGTGCATACCCCGTGACGTGGAGTGCAACCGGTGAGGAACCCGGTACATATCCCGATACATTTAGAGTGGAAAAGGGGAAATGGGTAACTGCAACGTCTACGTATAATGATCCCTTATACGCCCCATATCATATAACTCAAGGTGACCCCGGTGATCCCAATGATAATAATAATCCAAAATTTGGTGATTATGGCTGGGCAAATGCCGGGACCTGTTCACCACAAAATCCTCAAACGGTAGAAATTGATTTTGAAGAAGAGTACCGTTTTGATACTATAGATTTGTTTACAAATAAAGATTATCCAATTAAGTCATATAAGATACAATACTATGGAGCTGACTCAATATGGCATGATATTGT
>CAZANH010000013.1:0-7857 GCA_964486515.1 uncultured Eubacteriales bacterium | reverse complement strand
AACGGGGAAAAAGCCAGTTCTCCTTCCATTCCGGGCGAAAAGGCGGATGCAGTTGGTGCAGGTGATTCTTTCGATGCAGGGTTCCTTTACGGATACCTGAAAGGTATGAGTATCGAAGAATGTCTGATAGCTGGAAACGTCTGCGGAAGCCTTACTACAAGGTACTCGGGAGGGACAAGGGGACAGCCGGCACTGACTGTCTTGAGAAAGTTTATGGATATATAAATAGAAAAGGTGTATTGATTATGTTAATGAAAAAGTTGAAAGAACTTGAAATTCCTGATGTGTTGGTTTTAAAAAACGGAAAGGTTGTTGATAGCCCTTTAATGTGGAAATTGCGCCGAGATGAGATCATTGAGATATTGAGCAATGAAGTATATGGTTTTTCTCCGACTCCACCCCATAAGGTGGTAGCAACCGTGCAACATCGCGAAGATAAATCTTTTGCCGGAAAAGCAGTGCATTCTGTTGTAAGTATAGGATTCAACACGCCAAAGGGAGAGTTTTCATTTCCTGTAAATCTGATTATTCCGAAAGAAGATAAGCAGGCCCCGGTATTTTTGCACATTGCTTTCCGTCCTGACATACCGGACAGGTATATTCCGGTTGAGGAAATAATTGACGGAGGATTTGCTATTGCGTCCTTTTGTTATAAGGACGTAGCTCCAGATATGGATGACGGTTTCGTTGGAGGATTGTGTGGCATGTATGCGGGGAATACACATACTGGAAACGAATGGGGGAAGATATCCGTATGGGCATGGGCAGCCCAAAGGGTAATGGATTATCTGCAGACAATTGAAGAAATAGACAGGGAAAGGGTGGCCGTTATAGGCCATTCAAGACTTGGGAAAACTGCATTGTGGTGTGCCGCCCAGGATGAAAGGTTTTATGCAGGTATATCCAATTGTTCGGGATGCTCTGGCGCTGCCATAAGCAGGAACAAAAAAGGGGAACGGATAAAGGATATTACAAACAGGTTTGGATACTGGTTTTGTAACAATTACCGCAAATATATCAATAAAGAAAAGGATATGCCATTTGACCAGCATTACTTGTTAGCGGCTATTGCTCATAGATTTGTTTATGTAGGGAGTGCCCAGGATGATGAATGGGCCGACCCGCAGTCCGAGTTTTTAAGCTGCATGGCTGCCAAACCTGTATATAAGCTGTTAGGATTAAGAGGCTTGGTTAGCGAAGATGCATTTCCACAGCCCGGCACAACACTGCATAAGGGTGAAATCGGGTATCATTTAAGAAAAGGCACCCATTATTTGAGCAGGTGCGATTGGCAGTGTTATATGGAATACTTGAAGGAACATGCCGCAATACTTATTTAAATTTGCTACCGTGTACCTGTACCGGCATGGAACAAAAAATATTTTTCTTCGTCAAATTGAATATGTCAGTACAAAACCTAATACACTTACATTTAATAATCTGCTTAAAGTATTTAGATATTGGATTATTGAGAGGAGAAATATAAAAATGAAAATATTATTAGTTATTACAGCATTGATTCTTACAGTTCCCTTGGTTCTTACATCATGTGCAGGAAGAAATGAAGCGTTGGGCGGAAGCTCTGAATTTTCCGGGAAGTATGACCTGCAGGAGATTGATTCAGGTATTGTTAACGCAAATACCGGATTTGCTTTTGACATTTTTAAAATATTAAATGAAGAAGAATCAGGCAAAAACGTGTTCATATCCCCGCTTAGCATTTCTACTGCGCTTGCGATGACATACAACGGCGCAAGGGGAAGTACAAAGCAAGCAATGGCTGATGCCCTTGGGATTGGTGATGCAGATCTTTCCAGAGTAAATACAAGCTTTCAAAATCTTATCGCTTATTTAAACAAAGTGGACAAAAAAGTAAAGCTTGATATAAACAACTCAATTTGGATAAGAGAAAGAGAAAATATACAGGAAGAATTCCTGTCAAACACAGGCAAGTACTTTAACGCCTTTTCAGAAATGCTTGATTTTTCAAAGGATGAATCCGTACAAAGAATAAACAAATGGATATCGGACGCCACCAGGGGAAAGATAAATAAGATGCTTGAGCCCCCCATATCTCCGGATGTCATGATGTACCTGATAAACGCCATATACTTTAAGGGCGAGTGGAAGCAGCAGTTTTCAGAGGATAGGACGTATGGAGGTAAGTTTACATCAGGAAACGGAACAATCCAGGATATTAAAATGATGTCACGCAAAGGAAAGGTAGAATACGCAAAAGGTGAAGATTACAAGGCAGTAAGGCTTCCATACGGAAGCGGCAAGACTTCAATGTATTGCATACTGCCCGATGAATCAATAAATATTGATGATTTTATTTTTTCAATGGACGCAGCAAAATGGAACGAAGTATTCACATCACCGGTTGAAACTGATGATGTTACACTGGGAATTCCGAGATTCAAAATGGAATATGGCATAAAGCTTTTAAACAACAGCCTCATTTCAATGGGCATGGGTGAGGCATTTAGTTTTAATGCTGATTTCAGCGGTATAAGGGAAGGTATATTCATAAGCAGAGTACTCCATAAGGCGGTCATTGAAGTAAATGAAGAGGGAAGCGAGGCTGCAGGTGTTACAGTGGTCGAAATGAAAGAAACCAGTATTCCAGAACCATTGACATTTATAGCTGACAGGCCGTTTCTTTTCATTATTGCCGATGATAAAACCGGAACAATACTGTTTATAGGCAAAATGTCTGAAGCAGCCTGAAAATAATAAAAATAAATAATCCTTGATTATATTTATAAAAATAAATATAATTATATTCAATCGTATGTGAAAGGAAAGCCGTTATATGAAAATTATTGACAGCAAGGGAAGATTATTCGGCAAGGTAAGCATAATTGATATTTTGGTTCTACTTTGTAATAGTTGCTTTACATAAGAGGTAACTGGCCATACATCGCCAGGAGCAGTCTCCTTTCTACTCCATACCAGTTGATAATATTCCACCAGGCATCGATAAATTTCTTGCGGTTGTTCTGATAATCCAGATAATAAGAGTGTTCCCAGACATCACAGGCTAAAATTGGAATTCCGCTCCATTGTGTAAGGTTTTGGTGTCTTTCTGCCTGTAAGATTTCAAGATGCCTCCATGAGGGTTGCCAGGTTAATATTCCCCAACCGGATGCTTCAACATTTTCAGCAGCACTCTTAAATTGTTCCCTGAATAAATTGAAACTGCCAAAGTAGTTATTTATCTGATCTAGAGAATGTGCACCAGGCTGCCCTCCTAATCCCAGAGGAGCCATGATTGTCCAGAAAATACTATGCAGTATATGCCCTGAGCCATTAAATGCGAGCTTATTTTGCCAGTATTTTATATATTTATAGTTGTTATTTTTGCGTGCTTCCGCCAAGTGGATTTCTGCCTTGTTCAGACCATTAACATAGGATTGATGGTGTTTATCGTGATGTAGCCTTAATGTCCTTTCACTGATTACTGGTTCCAAAGCATTGTATGGGTATGGTAAAGGGGGTAATTGATGCTGTCCGTGCATTATCATGATATTTTGCATAATATGAATTTCCTCCTGTAAGTAAAATTGGTTTACGATAATATTATATGTGAGTAACCTGTAATGAGTGAACATGGCAATTAACTCATCTATTACCGGTTTATCCGGTTTTGTGTTTTTGGTTTTTTCAACCAAACCATAATCACCTGTATAATCTCCATGGTCACTAAAAAAAAATATGGCTGTAGCATCGTAAAGCGAACGGTTTTTTAAGGCATCAACTACCATTCAGAATTGACAATCCACCCTTGAACACATCTCAATCATTGTACATATAAGTTCTGGAATATATCCATAATGTCTATCTAAAGTCGCTATTTGTAATTTATTATTAATTGCCGATGCTCCTACTAGTACTAGTGCTTCGTTATCGTATATAATTTAAATTAATGTACATAAATACTATTATAAGCAGTATATGGTACATAATTTAAAATCACACTCTTATCGTGCATATTACTTGAAATACACGAGTATTCTATGATATAATAAATTATGCCTTTATATAAGGAGGTGGTTTTTTTGGCTAAAACAATCAATGTAACAATACGACTTGACCGGGAAGTGAAAGAAAACGCGGAAAAATTATTTAACGATTTCGGTATGAATTTGTCTACGGCGTTTAATATATTTGCACGCCAAGCTTTGCGTCAGGGTAAAATCCCATTTGAAATCTATGACCCATTTTACAGTGAAAAAAATCAAGCAAGGCTTGAACGGTCGATTAAGCATGCCGAAGCAGGTCAAGTAACAGTACGCGAATTGATGGAGGATTGACTATGCAAAAGGCGTGGACAGATGAAGCATGGGAAGATTATGTATATTGGCAGACGCAGGATAAAAAGACCTTGAAGCGTATTAATCAAATTTTGAAGGATATTGACCGTAATCCTTTTTCAGGAATTGGCAAACCAGAGCCATTGAAGCATGAACGGCAAGGGTATTGGAGCAGACGCATTGACGAAGCAAGCAGGATCGTCTATAAAGTTGAGCATGACCAGATAGTAATTATTCAATGCGGGGCGCATTACGAGGATTAAAGTGTGTGAGCTAGTGGGAGGACAGGAAGTAGTTAAGGCGGGACTTTAATCTAACGTATGCTTTAAAAGAATGAATCGAATATTTCGGCAAGTTTTTTTGTAAGTTCCCTGCGGCTGAATTTTGACACAAGTTCATGATTTATGTCCATTTCAGTACTTTTATTATTCAGCCAGGATTTATACAGAGACGATATGTTTTCGGCAATTCCTGAAATATCTAAACTGTCTGATACAAAGCCTGTACGCGTATCCCTTATGATAGAGGCAGCTGATCCGTTTACAGGTACTGCTGCAATTATCGGCCGGCCTGTATACATATATTCGAAGACCTTGCCCGTATAAAATGCTTCAGCATTAGGGCCGGCTCCTTCAATCAGAAGGAGGGCATCCGACTGCATCATTTTCAGTATGCATTCGTCATGCCGAATATATGGGAGAGTATTTACGATGTTTTGAAGTTCATACCTGCCAATACACTCATCCATGTAATTTTTGTTATAGTAGCCTATGAGGTCGACCTTTATCTTATGTTTATCAATGACTTTATCCATGATTAACTTACTGAGGGCATGGAAAAAATAATCAGGTTTCCTCCTGCCGTAAAAACCCCCCGTATAAGTTATTGTAAATTTTGAATTGGAAGGCGTTATGCCCAAAAACGGTTTGAAATCATCCTCATCATAACCGTTGGGAATAACTGAAAAATTATCAGCAAGTTTGAGATTTGGATTGAGTTTTATGAAATTATCCATCATTACTGGAGTATTTGTAATAAGATAATCCGCTTCCGCAAGAACTCGTTTCTCCATGGAACGTTCTATTCCCATTCTTATGCGGTTGTGAGGCCTGTCAAGCAAGTAGGGATTATTTGTCCACTCGTCACGGAAATCGGCAACCCATGGGATTGATGGATACAATTTCTTCAGGCGTAATCCTGCAAGATGTGCGCTGTAGGGTAAGGAAGAGGTATACAGGAGGTTGGGTTTTTCGTTATGCATAATTCCTGCAGCTTTTGAATTTCCAAACATCTGCCAGAGCCTTTGACCGTCGGGTATAAGCAATTTTCTGCTTATGAATTTCCCGGGAAACTGCAGAATCCCTTGGAATTCTGTCAATTCCCAGGATGAGGTGCGGATGACTTTGATATCCGCCGGTATATCCGGGACGAGGGAATCATCCCTTATAGGCATATTACCTGTTTTTCGTGTAAAAACAATAGGTTCCCAGTTAAAATCCCGTATATACTTTATAAATTTTGCGTTTCTTTGTACGCCGGGACCTCCTGTGGGGGGGAATGAATACATTAACATGAGTACCTTTTTCACCATCATTACCTCCCACTTCCAAGAAGATAGTAATTAAGGCCGTTTTCTCTGATCAAATCTGCATACTGGCAGTTTCTTGTATCAAGAATATTGGGAAAGGACATCACTTCCTTGACCATCTTAAAGTCAATCGATGAAAACTCATCGTGATTAACAGCAATTACCGCAATGTGGCAGCCTTTTAAAGAATCATAAATGCTTCCTCCACGAAACAGGTCATATTGCTTAATACCGAATACATGAGGGTCATAGGCTGTGACCTCATATCCGTCGTTTTCCTTTAATATATCAATCAGTTTTAAAATTGGGCTCTCTCGAGTGTCGTCGACATTGGCTTTATATGTTATACCGAGTATGCATATTTTTTTCTTCCCTGAAATGTTATGAGTGATATCTTCAATTCTTTTCATAACATGATAGGGCATACTGTCATTTATTTTTCTGGCCAGTGAAATAATATTTGCAAGTGACGGAGTTTTTTCAACTATGAACCAAGGGTCAACGGCAATACAGTGACCTCCAACTCCAGGGCCGGGATTATGCAGATTAACGCGCGGATGCCTGTTAGCGTGTTCGATTACCTCCCAGGCGTTAATACCGGAATGTTCACAAATAATTGCGAGTTCATTCGAAAGGGCAATATTCACATCACGGAATGTGTTCTCCATAAGTTTGCACATTTCTGCTGTTTTGGCATCGGTAAGAATAATTTGTCCCTTAACAAATGTTGAATATAATTCTTTAACGGATTCAGAGGAATTATCATTTATTCCGCCTATAATCCTGTTGTTTTGAACAAGTTCCAAAAGAATTCTTCCAGGGAGGACACGTTCTGGAGAATGAGCCAGAAGAAAATCAATGCCCGCCTTTAAGCCGGACTTTTCAAGCAACGGTAAAAGCAAATCTGTTGTGGTACCCGGAGGGGAAGTTGATTCCAGTATGACGGTATTTCCTTTCTCCAGAAAAGGTACAATTGAATTTGCAGCATCGCTTACATGTGACATGTCTGCCGTTTTATCGGTTTTTATTGGAGTGGGTACTGCAATGATAAATATATCGGATTTTTCCGGCATGAGTGAAGCCCTTAAATTGCCCGATGTTACGGCTGCCTGAACTATCACATCAAGATAGGGTTCTTCTATTATTATTTGCCCGTTGTTCAGTGCATCAACCACATTCCTGTTCGTATCAACGCCAAGTATGTCGAACCCGTGTGATGCAAACATTGCTGCCGTGGGGAGCCCTATATATCCCAAACCTATTATGCATATTTTTTTACTTATATTTACCACTCCATTTCAAAACAATTAAAACTTATTATCATTTAATATAGTCTAACACTTTCCTTAATAACCGGTCAACTTTTTCCTGAACCATTTTAGGGCAGACTTCGCTTCGTGCCTTATTTCCCCGGTAATATAGAGACAAATACCGTATGTTAAAGCACCAGCCGGAATAATTACTATTAATCCAGTAAGAGTTGTACTTACCAAAGTATCAAGAATCAATAAAACCAAAACCATGACACCGGCAGAAAATAATATTCGAAAAACAGTTAAGGCTGCTACTTTCCATTTCATAAGACGCCGGCTTTTTACATATGAAAGTACAAAATATACCAGATACGAAAAAGTTGTGGTTACTGCCGCGGCAATAAACCCATATATTGGTATAAATATGAAGTTCAGTATTATATTAATAAGGCAACATATAATACCGTTTATAAACATGGGTCTTGTTTTTGATGAAAGCTCCCAGGCTTTGTTGTTGTATTCTGAAAGCCCGAAGAAAACCATCCCGAGTGATACCCAAATCATTACGCTGCTTCCGCTGTAGTAAGCAGGGTCGAGTATATGTGAAATATGCCCGGAAAGCACGCTTAGCCCTAAAGCTGCAGGAACCGTGACAAGCAAAAAATAGCGTACACCATGGGATATAAGTTCCTCTGCAAGT
>CAZANH010000012.1:0-2573 GCA_964486515.1 uncultured Eubacteriales bacterium | reverse complement strand
TTTAAATCCCAGATAATGATTAGTTGCCATTAAATGATCCCATTCATCTCGCTCATTGGATTTGATTGGACGTACAATTATTGATTTTAAATTTACATTCGGCGGCAGCTGTACTGAAAGCAACAAACTTTCCATATATGTCATTTAAAAGCTTCTGGGCATTGTTCATAAGGCCTCCGTCAGCATAGGAGGTTGATGAAAAAATTAAAACGCAGCTATGGTTAGAACAGCAATTCGTAAATATGTACGTTTCATGGTTGACTCCTTTTGGGGCAAAATAAAAGACCATGAATTATTGCATGGTCTTTGAAAGCTATTTAAACATAACGTAAAATTAAGTAATTATATACACAACTTATTGACAAAAAGTCCTCATGTCAAACTTTGTTTATTAACCGGCTAAATAATATTTTCTATTTCTGTAATTGACTTTTTGACCAGCCCAATCAAATATTCAGCGCCTCTTTGTGAATAGTTTTCCTTATAGTCTGCCATTTCACGCAACTCCATTCCACGTTCAAGTGCATCGTATACAAAGAAAGGAAGTTTTTTGTTATTTATGTATAGCTCTTTTATTGCTGACTTCAGTGCAGAGTGGCTCTCTTCACGGTAGCCGCATTTATATATAAGTGCCCTCATTGCATGGAATATAGAATAATATGCCTGGATTGTTGCCCATTTATAATTGCCATACTCAAAGCTTATAAGTGCGGAGTCTAAATCTTTTTTACCGATTTCAAACTCTTTCTTGATCATTTCTTCACTAATAGAGGCACTTTTTATTCTTCCCTTTGTTAACAAATCTTCAATAATTCCCATTATTCTTCACCCCACAATATTAATCCTTTCTGTATTTCTTCATAGAATACCTTATCATTATTTTGCATTTCGATAAACTCAATACTGTCAACTATAATAGGTTTGACTTCCCGGTCTATCCGGTATTCGGATATTATATTTCTGACCAGGGATTGCATATCATTATCAACAAGTATAAAAAGATCAATATCGCTTTCTATTGTATCGTCACCCCTTGAGCAGCTCCCAAATAATATAATTTTACGTGAATAGTCTTTAAGTTGCCGGACAAGACCAGTTAAAGATAACAGGTTGTCGAAAATTCTGAACTGTCTTATTAATGGATTTTCACGTTTTGGCCCGTATATTATTGCATGACCTATTCTCAAGCCTGTAACGAGTCCCATGTCATTAAACTTTTTTAATATCTCATAAACGCTTCCTATGCTTAAACTAAGTTTATCGGAAATCTTTGAGACAGTAAGTTCAGGGGATTGTCCTTGATGCTTTGTTATATATGACAAAATAAGCATAGGATTCCTGTTATATAAATATTCTATTTCCATCATATCATCTCCATTTTAATGAAATTAATTTCATTCTAATGAAAATAGCTTCATTTGTCAAGTATTTTAAAGCAAACATATCTATAAAACTTAGTTTTAGCACTTCTTTATTAACATCAAGGTCTGTTCTTTTACCCCTACGTTTCATAGCATCGTATTTCATTTTATAGGCAAGTGCTTTCTCACTGTGTGTAATTGAATCACGCTGTCGAAAGTTACTTTCTACAACTATTATTGCAGCTTCATCTTCATCCACATCAACTGTTACTGCTTTAATAGTTTTAAGGCCTGCGATTTTTGCCGCATTTGCCCTGTTATGTCCCGATATAATGATATAACCGTTATTAGTAGGTTTAATGATTATTGGAGCTAAGACCCTATACTGCTTTATACTTTCAACCATTTTATCAAGCATTTCTCCTTCATATAGTTTAAATGGGTGCTACGGAAATGGATGAAGCAAGTCTATATTAACTTCGATAACTTCACTTGTAGGTGTTGCTAAGTCTATGGACAAATTATATTATGGTTTGAGTGATTGGTGAAGTGTGGACTTTTTTCACCCCTGTTGAAATACTGCTATATATAATTTATATATTAAAAAAATAAATACGAATTACATTGTAAGAATTACTAATGATAACTTTTATTTCTCCATAAAATTTAGAAGTTAGGTCTACTAGTGCTATGCCTTTAGAAAGAAATAAAAGATAAATACCGGGCACTTCAGGTTGCTGTTTACTGCAATAACGGTAAAAACTATCATAAAAAAGTTCTATAAATTTGGTTTGTAAAGTGTGTAAACTATTGATTTAACCTGTTATTCTTTATATTTTACAAATAAAAACACGATCAAACTGTAATATTCAATCGTGTTAATTCTAAAATACATTTTTATATTTTAATTTCTTTCAGCAAATCCTCAAGCTGTTCCATTAGTGCCGGAACCTCTTTTACCATCATTTCATCTTCGCCGAATTCATTATGAGTTTCTTTGACAATTCTATTTAAAACTTCTGGCTCAATACCATACTTGCGTGAAAGAGCTTCATAATCAAATATTCTTTTATTCTCTGCCATTAAAACCACCATCCTTATATCAATACTATACCATACCGCAGCCTCCGGCCGCAACCAAAAAGTATGCCTCCGGCTGCGAGGAGTCAGAAGTCAGGAGTCAGAATTCAGAATACGGAAATTAAGAATACA
>CAZANH010000011.1:0-4448 GCA_964486515.1 uncultured Eubacteriales bacterium | reverse complement strand
ATCTTATATTTGCTTCACAAACAGCCTCTAAGAACCTTACGCTATGTATTTCACGAAAATATTTCTTCAAGTAGATGAAAAGGGCTGTGAATGGTAACCATTTTTTTAGAAAGATATTCTTCCGTTGGTATATGGTGATATGAACAGTCACTCACTATATAAGCTAGCTTTTCACAACTTCACATTTGATTAGACAGGTAATGAAAAATAGTGTAAAATATACATTATATAATATACAATTGGAGGTTTTAAGTTATGATAAATGATGTGTTTTCAGATAAAAGGATAGGGATTTTGGGAAAGGGCGGAAGCGGAAAAAGCACCGTATCGGTATTATTGGCAAAGGCTCTTGAAAGTGAAGGGTATCAGGTATTCGTACTGGATGCTGATTCTACAAATATGGGCATCCACCAGGCACTCGGGTTCGAAAAATTTCCCGTATCCCTGATGGAGTATTTCGGGGGAACCGTGTTTTCGGGAGGCAAAGTCACCTGCCCTGTTGACGATCCTACCTCTCTTTACGATGCCGATATAGATATAAGCAAAATCCCTGAAAAATATTATTCATATAATAACAAAGGGATATTCCTTTTCCAGTTGGGTAAAATAGGTGACAAAGGCCCAGGAGCCGGGTGTGATGGCCCTATTTCAAAAATAACCAGAGACTTGAGGGTACATGGTTCCGGAAGCCGGCAGGTAACACTTATTGACATTAAAGCAGGTCTGGAAGATTCCGCCAGGGGGGTCATAACAAGTATGGACTGGGTAATCACAGTAGTTGACCCCAGTATAGCATCAATCCAGATAGCATGGGATGTTAAAAATCTCATTTCCCGAATAAGGGCAGGGGAATTACCTGCTACAAAACACCTGGAAAAGCCTGAACTTGTCGAGGAAATGAAAAGAGTGTACAGGGAATCAAGGGTAACGGAATCCTTTGTGCTGCTAAACAAGATCAGGGATGGAAAAATGGAGAATTATATATCCGGAAAAATGAAAGAAAAAGGATTAAAAATAATAGGTGTCATCCACGACGATCCTTCAATTTCACTTTCCTGGCTGGAAGAAAAACCTCTGGAAGGAATAAAATCAAATAAGGAAATAATGGAGGCTCTTAAAAATTTGAATTTTAATATATAGATGTATAATGAATAAGCACATTGCTGCTACACTTCCTCTTTCTTGACTTTATTTCGCTTACCACTGCTATGTGCCTCAACCCAAGGTCAATCCCAAAGGTGTTCAGAACCAATGCTGCTTTAACACCCGGATATCCTGCCCCTACTATAAAACAGATTTTTTGTTTATCGAAATATTTGTGTTATTTGACACATATGTATTTATAACACGTAGGATAACAGGATTTAAATGTAGGGGCTCGCTATGCGTGCCCCTACTGCAGAAGGTGGAGTATGTGCTTTTTAAGAAAATTGAATTCTTCTGTTGTCACAAGGTCTCTTGAGCGGGGTCTTGGAAACCCGACTTTCAGTTCTTCCTTGACAGAGGCAGGTCTGTCCGACAGTACATATACCCTGTCGGATAAGTACACGGCTTCCTCTATGTCATGTGTTATAAAAAGAACTGATGTTTTTATGTTTCTGAGAACATCCATAAGCCAGTCCTGCATTTTTGTGCGTGTTATGGCATCCAGTGCGCCGAAAGGTTCGTCAAGAAGCATAATATCGCTTGAAAACAGATAGGTTCTCATAAGGGCAGCTCTCTGCCTCATGCCTCCTGAGAGTTGAAACGGATATTTTTCTTCAAAGCCAAAAAGACCAAAAACCTTAAAATATCCGGCAGCCTTTTTTCTCGCTTCTGATTTTGACATACCTTTTATAACGAAGGGAAGGCTTACGTTGTCTATTATATTTTTCCAGTTCATCAGAAGGTCCTTTTGATACATGTAGCTGACCCTTCCTGTCTTGCCTGTAAAGTCACTGCCTTCAATGACAATATTCCCCTCATCGGGCATTAAAAGCCCGGATATAGTATTGAATATAGTGCTTTTGCCGCTTCCGCTGAGGCCAATAAGGGAAACAAGCTCTCCCTCATTTAAGTTAATACTCACGTCCTCTATGACAGGCATGCCTTCAAATGACTTTTTTATTCCCCTTGCAGACAGTATGATTTTATTTTCATGGGAGATATTCATTCGTAAAAGCCCTTTCACAGTCAAGTCTGTTTTCAAGCAGGCCATTTTCATACATCCAGTCAGCATATGTTTTCCACATTTCAAGCTTCATTTCTCCCCATTCTGGGGCATCGTCAATGTACTGTCCTGCAAGATACTTCTGGCTTGTAATTACAATATCCTCATCAGTTTCAGTGTTTTCCAAAAGTGACTTTACCGCATTCTCCGGGTTATCAATACAGTACTCATATCCCTTTTTCGTGGCTTTTAAGAAACGCTTTGCAATGTCAGGATTTTCGCTTAAATAGCTTTCTTCAGCGATTATTACAGGAGAATAAAAATCAAGCTCAGGCACAACATCCTGGAGCCTTATAAAGTTTATAGGGTAGTCTTTGACTTCGGCGGCTATGCCATCCCATCCGTAATATATCCAGGAAAAATCCACATTTTCTTCAACGCTTGTGAAAAAATCTGCGGCACCGATATTGACCATTTCAACCTTGCTAAAATCCGCATTTTCCTTTTTCATCAAAGCCTTCAATATTACCTCTTCAGCAGGTGAGCCCCAGCCACCGTATCTTTTGTTCTCAAAATCCTTTGCGGTTTGAATACCCTTGTCTGCGGGTGAAGCAAAACCCGAAGTGTTGTGCTGGATTATCGCGGCTATTGCAACTACCGGCAGAGGATTTTCAGCTGTCCTCGCATATGCGACCTGTTCCTGATAACTGAAACCAAAGTTTCCCTGCCCGGCTGCTATGAGGTCGGCACTTCCGCCTTCCGAGGGCTGTATTATTTCCACACTTAAGCCCTCTTCTCCGTAATAACCCTTATCCTTTGCGACATATACACCTGTATGGTTTGTGTTGGGTACCCAGTCCAAAAGGACTGTAAGTTTTACAGGCTCTTCTTCCTGGACATCTTTGCTGTTGCTGCAGCCTGACACCGCAAATACAGTCATGATGCAAAGTGCAATACAAAAAACCGTTCTTTTTAAATACATAATCGACATATTAATCAACCTCCCTGGTGATTGTTTTTTTTAAGCAGCCGTTCCCATGGCATCGAAATGTACTGTATGACTGATATTATATTAAAGACCAGTATACTTAATACCACGATAATGAGAATGACCGCAAAAACTTTGTCATAGGCAAATGAGTGTTTGACCCTTATCATATAAACCCCAATTCCCTTACTTCCGCTCATCCATTCCCCGATTATCGCCGCCATTATACTGTATGTGGCAGCTATCTTAAGTCCTGAGAAAAAATGCGGCGCCGAAGCCGGCAGCTTGAGGATTCTGAATATTTTAAAGCCTGAAGCACCCATTGATTTAAACATGTTTATCATATCCCGGTCAACTGATTGAAAACCTTCAATCAGGCTTAAGGCAATCGGGAAAAAGCATACAATGATGACAACGACTATTTTTGGAAGCTGCCCGAAGCCAAACCACATGGCAAATAAAGGAGCGAGAAGTATTATTGGTACTGTCTGGGATATTATAAGCAGGGGGTATACGGCTTTTCTTAAAAATTCGGACGCATCTACCGCGGCGGAAATAGCCAAAGACAAAACTATCGCGAGAATAAAGCCTGTAACCGACTCACTCAAAGTCACGGCAATATGCCCTATCAAATTGGGGAAAGTGTAAATGGCAGCCTTAAGCGTATCAACAGGGGACGGCAGTATACTCCTTTGTATAAGCCTGGTATCCACAACAAACTGCCACACTCCGATAAGGGCTGCCAGTATGATTGACGGAAAAATGCTGCCCGCGGTATTTTTGATTTTTCTCATATGCGTATCGTGCATCGGTTTTTTTATCACTATTAATTCATCATCCCCCTCTGTGTGAATGTTGTACATAAATAAAACCCCTTACCTGAAAAGGATAAGGAGTTAATTTGTGAAATCTTTATGCTAAAATATA
The DNA here is from genome assembly GCA_964486515.1 of uncultured Eubacteriales bacterium. Lineage (GTDB taxonomy): Bacteria > Bacillota > Clostridia > Acetivibrionales > CAZANH01 > CAZANH01. The sequence goes on along the minus strand of CAZANH010000011.1, from coordinate 384 downwards.
CTCCCTACGCTGGCATTACCCAGTTCAGGTTATTTGGGTCAGAATAGCACAATTCCCTCTCAGCCGGATTAGTCCAGCCCCCCAGTTTTATTATTTAGTTGTGAAACAACATCAAAATACCTTGCAATATGTATGATATTCCAAATAAAACTAAATGTCAATCATTTTTTTCTAATACCGGTAATATATAAATTGTATTCTCTATTCTGCCTTGTCAAAGTAAAACTCCACACCGGCCTTGTATCCATTTGTAAAGCCAAGCAGGTCTTCTGACACATTCATACCTCCAGTTTTTGGCGCCAATTTCTCTTATTTCCGGCAACTCGGCGTTAACAATAATATCAACCATCGTCTTATCAAAAGGCATTTTGTATTTTTCATTCA
>CAZANH010000010.1:0-4341 GCA_964486515.1 uncultured Eubacteriales bacterium | reverse complement strand
GGGATTCAGGGAGCTTTATGTTAGATGGTTTCAATATGGCGCCTTCCTTCCGATGTTCCGGTCACACGGTACAAACATTTCAAGGGAGGTCTGGAACTTCGGGGAAAAGGGTGAAAGGTTTTATGATACGCTGGTGGACTTCATTAACCTGAGATACCGCCTCCTGCCGTATATATATTCCATATCCGGATGGGAGACACACAGGTCATATACCATGCTTAGAAACCTTGCATTTGATTTGAGGCACGATAGGAATGTGTATGATATCAGTGACCAGTATATGTTTGGACCGGCAATAATGGTCTGTCCGGTAACATCTCCAATGTACTATGACAGGGGCTCTTTAAAACTTCAGGATATTGCAAAGGAAAGAAAGGTGTACCTCCCTTCGGGATATGACTGGTATGACTTCTGGACAGGAATAAAATATAACGGTGGTCAGGATGTCGCAGCCCCAGCTCCTATAGAAAAAATGCCCCTGTTTGTAAAAGCCGGCTCAATTATTCCCATGGGACCTTTCATACAGCATACCGGCGAAACAAATGATGAGTCGTGGGAGCTAAGGATATATGGAGGAGCTGACGGAGCTTTTGATATTTATGAGGACAGCGGTGACGGGTATGAGTATGAAAAAGGAGAATTTACCTGGACATCAATTACATGGAACGATAATCACAATGTCCTGGAATTTGACGAAAGAGAGGGTTCCTTCACAGGAATGGCTGTGGCAAGAAACTTCAAAGTGGTCAAAGTAAGTGCAGGTCATGGAACAGGCATACAGTATACTGAAAAGTACGACACTCTGGTCAAATATGACGGAGGCCATGCTGCGATACCATTGCCGACCTATAACCGGATATAAGCATAACAAATGTTCAGTTTGAACACAACAATGAAAAATAACTCAATCAACAGGGGGTATAATGGAACATATCAGCCTTTGTCTTTCAGGATTTCAGCTTTGAATACTTCCTTAAGTAAAAGTTTTTTACTGAATCCACCTCTTTCATAAGCCTTCTTAATCCTTGTCCTCTCAAAATCCTCTATGGATATGCCTTTACTTTCAATCAATGCATATATAACTTCCACCATATCTGCAAGTTCTTCTATATTGCCGCTATAAAGATACTCTTTCAATTCTTCTCCAAGTTTATTATCGAGATATTTTTTAAAGTTGTCATCATCCAGCACCTCAATTACAGCTTTTTTACCCTTTGATTCAATTATTTCCGGTATCCTGTCACGAATAAGCTTGCCATATTTTATTGAGTTATTTTCACTCAAGTATCTCACTCCTTTTATTAAATTCATTCAGCCGTTTTTCAAGCCTCTCCTTATAAAATCTCCTCGTTCTGTAATCTATAATATCTTTAAAATGTTCTACAAACGCCGGAATTGATAAATATTTTTTCAATTCAGTATTCAGGCTGAACTTATCGCCATTCTCGCTGAAAAATTTCGGGGAGGAATGCTGTAAAAAGTGTATTGGGTTTTTACGTGCAAGATGTACATACTCCTTCATACCCCATTCTCTGTAGTTATGTGTGTTTTTATCCTTCAACATGTCGACCGCATTCGAACCATGTGAGTAAAACTCCTTAAAGCTCTTGTACACATCTTCATCATCTATTGCAAGTTTCATATTGCCATTATTATAAAAGGCAAGCAGTACCGGCATTTTATACATCTTTGCCATACTTGTTTTTTCTATGGCCTTAAGGAATTCATGTGCTATCGTACCTATTAATAACTTCTCGTCATCTGTTTGCTCATTAATTTTTCCAAGAAAAGAAATATAGTCACTGAAGACATTCAGTTCTTTTTTTATACGTACAGAAGCGTATATGCTTTCATCCATGTATGTATACATTGAAAGCCTCAATGGTCTTAACACGATATCCTGCTTGATTCTGAAGTACTCATCTTCAACTTTAAGGAACATACTTTTACGGTCTGCGTCCATTTTCTTAAAAATATCCACTATCCTGAAATCAAAGTCAACAAAACAGCCGTCAGGGTATTCCAGTTCTTCCGGTACATGAATGGATCCCGTCCTTTGATTGTAATCCTTGATATTACCGGTAAGAAATAAAGGAATCAGATTTGCACTTTTATAATTTCCTATGAAATCAAGGATATTAAGATACTTCTTTCCACCCTTTTTCCTCAATCCCCTGCCAAGCTGCTGCAAAAATACCGTCGGTGACTCAGTGGGTCTCAGAAACATAACCATGTCTAATTCCGGCAAATCAACGCCTTCATTGAAAATGTCAACGGAGAATATGATGCTGATTTGTACATTCGTAAGTCTTTTCACAGCTTCTTTGCGCTCCATTACATATGGATTATACCTGATATCAAAGGAATTTGCATCATTAAATGATGCATTACCGCTTATAACAGCACAAGCCTTTACTCCATGTTTAAAAAAGTATTCCGCCATAAAAACCGCATGACCCCTACTTGAGCAAAAACCCAATGCCCTCTTGCTGTTATACTTTCTGTAATGATGCAGTATAAGGTCAGCACGTCTGTTTATGTTCAACGCATGCTCAAGCTGTTTTTCATCATACCTGCCACTTTTGTTGTCAATGCTGCCATAATCCGTCTCGTCATATACCCCGTAATACCTAAAAGGAACAAGCCAGCCTTTATTAATAGCTTCCTTAAGCCTAACCTCATATACAAGATTATAGTCACACAATGCAAATACATCACGGTTGTCAAGCCTTTCAGGTGTGGCTGTTAGCCCAAGCAGAAACCCTGGAGTAAAGAATTCAATTATATTTTTATAACTGAAGGCAACGGCATGGTGAAACTCATCTATAACTATATAATCGAATTCATCCCTTGAAAAATATTGACTGTTCAGATACTCTTTACGTCCAAGAGTCTGAACCGTGGCAAGCAATATATCGCACTCTTTGTCTTTTTGTTTTCCGCTGAATAATCCAATTGAGTCCCCCAATCTTACACTTTTAAATGTCCGTTTTGCCTGTGAAAGAATTTCTTCCCTGTGGGCTACAAATAAAACCTTTTTAAATGTTTTGGAATCAAATGCTGCCAGGAAGGTTTTCCCTACTCCTGTGGCCATTACCACAACCGCTTTATCCAGACCTTCATACCTGACTTTTTTTAACTCATACAAAGCTTCTATCTGTGCCCCTATAGGGCGAGGATACTCAATAATCCTGTATTCTTCAGTATTGTCAACTTCAAAATTGTGCCGGGGATGGGCAGCTTTTGATTCCTCAGGTTCAATTTCCTCTTCCGTCTCCTCTTCAAGTTTTTCAATTTCCTCAAAGAGCTTTGGCCTCTTCCATTTTTTTGAGTATTTTCGCAATTCATCATCATTAACCCTAATACTCTTGTTATTAAAAAGATCTTCAAATACTTGCTTGAAATGATCATAGTCTTCAGGGCTGTCGGAAGCACAAATTCTGTAATTCCATTCTACACCGTTGGTAAGGGCGGAACGGGAAATATTCGAGGAACCCACAAAAATCTCTTTATTAGAATCATGTTCAAAAATATATGCCTTGGGATGAAATGATTTACTTGGTACGTTATAAAACCGCAAGTCGACCTTTTCGCCCAATGAGTCTTTAAGAAGATATAGCGCCTGGGGCTGCGTTATATTAAGGTAATTTCCACACAATATCCGTAAACTGGCATCTCTTTCCACAGCCTGTTTCAAATCATCTATAATAAGCCTTACTCCGGATTCCATAAGAAATGCAACTATTATGTCAATTTTCCTTGCTTTTTTAATTAAATCTTTAATGCGATCATATAAATGGTCTTTATCACCTGTGACACAGTTTTGATTATAACTGTTAATTTTATCCGTTGATAAATATTCTACCATTGCACCGTTTTCCCCCTGTCCCTCTATCCGTCATACTCAACAAGAGGTTGCTTAAGATTTCTCACACCACCGCGAGGATTTGGCACATCCCCTTTATACCTGGGAATAATATGTATATGAAGATGGAATATTGTTTGTCCGGCAGCATCACCTATATTGATTCCTATATTATAGCCATCAGGCTTTAATTCAAAATCAAGCAGAGCTTTTATTCTTTTAATCAATTCATTGAATGCCGCAATCTCTTCTGGTGTTGAATCAAAATAACTTGCATAATGCCTCTTTGGCATAACAAGCATATGGCCTTTATTTACAGGAAAATTATCATACATGGCAAATGCAAGTTCATTTTCCATTATGTACTTTTCCCTTCTCAAGTAATCACAAAATATACAGTTCATTAATAACCTCACAAATATGTCAACATGATTTCTTTTTGTTCATTACCATTATACTACAATCTTCCTGATAAA
>CAZANH010000009.1:0-25049 GCA_964486515.1 uncultured Eubacteriales bacterium | reverse complement strand
CATTGTTTGAGTTGAATGCATTCTTGTTATATTTTTAAGCATTCAACGAGTTTGATTTGACATGTAAGGCTGAACTTACAGCCACTTGAACTTGTAGCGTTCATTTCAGGAGAATATTCTTCAAGCTAAGAGGGAGCTGTGAATGGTAAGACATTAAAAAAAATACCTTATAAATATAAAAACCATCTATTGAATATGAAAGTTTTTTTTGATAATATTGTGTGGATATAAAGTCCTAAATATTATGATAGGAGTTGAAGCTATGGAATTGTGGTTTACGGAATATCAGACAAAAGCAGTAGGAATAACATGCAAGACCCAAAAGACATATGTAAATGAAAAATCAGACTATCAGTCCATTTCACTTATAGATACGGAACAGTTCGGTAGGATGCTTGTTCTTGATGGTACTGTTCAGACTACAATAGAAGATGAATTTGTATATCACGAAATGATTACACATATACCACTGTTTACACACAAAAACCCCGAAAAAGTTCTTGTTATAGGTGGAGGAGACGGAGGAGCAATACGTGAAATAGTGAAGCATGATTCAATAAGGAAGGCTGTTCTTGTGGAGATTGACAGAAAGGTTGTTGATATATCAAAAGAATATCTGCCTGAAATAAGCTGTGCTTTGGATGACAAAAGAGTTGAAGTAGTAATTGCTGATGGAATAGAATATGTAAAGTTTAATAAAAATGTTTTCGATGTAATAATGGTTGATTCGACAGATCCTGTAGGGCCTGCTACAGGGCTTTTTGCACTTGAGTTTTACAGGCTGGTATATGAAGCTTTAAAAGATGATGGAATATTTGTTGCACAGACAGAATCGCCTTTTTTCCACAAGGAATTAATAAAAAATGTTTTCCATGACGTAAAATCGCTATTCCCTGTTACAAGGCTTTATACATGTGCTATCCCCACATATCCGTCAGGATATTGGAGTTTTACTATGGGTTCTAAGAAATATGATCCTGTCCAAACAAATACCGGGTCAATACCTGCTATTAAAACAAAATATTACTGCCCGGAGATTCATAAAGCTGTTTTCGCACTGCCTCAGTTTATAAGGGATATTTTAAAATAAATATAATCAGGGGGTTTACTGTGGGTTTAAAGGAAGGCAAGATAACCATACCAAAAGAATTTATGGGAAGTCTAAAAAGGTATGAAAATGCAAAATCAATTATAGTTGGCGTACCTATGGATTTTACATCAAGTTTCAGGCCGGGTTCAAGATTTGCACCCCGGAGAATTAGGGAGGTATCATACGGGCTTGAGGAATACAGCATATATCTTGATAAAAACATTAACGAATGTAATTTTTACGACACAGGCGATCTTGATATTCCATTCGGTGATGTTGAAAAGAGTCTTAAAACAGTTGAAAATGCTGCTTTGGAAATAATAAGTGATAAAAAGCTGCCGGTATTTGCAGGTGGAGAACACCTTATAAGCCTTCCTGTAATAAAGGCTCTTTATAAAAAGTATGGAAATGAACTTATGATATTACAGTTTGATGCACATTTTGATTTAAGGAATGATTATCTGGGTATGAAAAATTCCCATGCATCAGTAATAAGGCGTATATGTGATTTTATGCCGGGTAAAAACATATACCAGTTTGGTATTCGTTCAGGAGAAAAGAGTGAATTTGAATTTGCGAAAAAAAATACCAATATATATATGTTTAATGTATTACAGCCTTTAAAAAAGATAATATCTAATATAATCGACAAGCCTGTTTATGTTACCATAGATATTGATGTAATGGATCCTGCATATGCTGGGGGAACAGGTACACCGGAACCCGGGGGAATTACTTCAAAAGAATTTTTTGAAGCGGTATATTTGCTAAAAGATTTGAATATTGCAGGGTTTGATATTGTTGAGGTGTGCCCGCCATGTGACATATCAGACAGTACTGCTGTTTTAGCTGCTAAAATAATCCGTGAAATGCTTATAATTTCAAATTGTTAAGGTATGTCTTACTGACTTGTAAGGCTGAACCTACAGCCACTTGAACTTGTAGCGTTCATTTCAGGAAAATATTCTTCAAGCTAAGAGGGGGCTGTAAATGGTAACCTGACTTTCGAAAAAGGGAGACTTAAATTAAAAAACAATTTGCAAGTTTATATATAATTTATTATAATAGATAAAAATCAGTGATATTATTTTATAATACAAAGGAAGGATAAGGTGTAAGTTAATGGCAACAAGTGATAAAATAAATGAACTTCAGCAAATAAAAAGAAAAATTGAAACCGGGGGAGGTAAATCAAATATAGAAAAACAGCATAAAAAGGGCAAACAGACAGCAAGGGAAAGAATAGAAAAGCTTTTTGACAAAGGAAGTTTTGTAGAATTTGATACTTTTGTTGAAACAAGGTGCAGTGAGTTTGATATGCAAAAAAAGAAGATTCCCGGAGATGGTGTTGTTACAGGTTGTGGTACAATTGATGACAGACCTGTTTTTGTTGCGTCTCAGGATTTTACTGTAATAGGTGGTTCTCTTGGAGAAATGCACGCTAAAAAAATTACAAAGGTAATGGATATGGCTGCTAAGACAGGAGCTCCCTTTATCAGTATAAATGATTCTGGAGGTGCAAGGATTCAGGAGGGACTTGATTCCTTAAGTGGATACGGAGAAATATTCTTAAGAAATACGCTTTATTCGGGGGTAATTCCACAAATATCGGTAGTAATGGGTCCGTCTGCGGGTGGTGCGGTTTATTCTCCTGGAATAACAGACTTTATTTTTATGGTTGAAAAAACAAGCTATATGTTTATAACAGGACCTGAGGTAGTTAAGTCGGTAACGGGAGAAGAAGTTACATCAGAAACTCTTGGTGGTGCAGATGTACATAGCAGTAAAAGCGGAGTTGCACATTTTAAATATTCAAATGAAGATGACTGCATAAAAGGTGTAAAAAAACTGTTAACTTTTCTCCCTGACAACAATATTTCAGATTCACCAGTATATAATAGCAGTGATGATTTAAACAGAACTTCCGAAGAATTGAATAATATTATACCTGATGATGCAAACAGAGCTTATGACATGCATGATGTGATAAATAACATAGCGGATAATGGCGATTTTATGGAAACCCAGGAGTATTTCGCTATGAATATTATAACGGGATTTATCAGGCTTAACGGCAAAACAGCAGGAGTTATAGCAAATCAGCCAAAAGTACTGGCAGGTTCACTTGATGTAAATTGTTCGGACAAGGCTGCAAGGTTTATAAGATTTTGTGATGCATTTAATATACCAATAGTAACTTTTACCGATGTTCCTGCTTATATGCCGGGCACAGGGCAGGAGCATAATGGTATAATAAGGCATGGTGCAAAGTTATTGTATGCGTTTTCAGAGGCTTCAGTACCTAAAATAAATGTAATACTCAGAAAAGCTTATGGTGGGGCATATATTGCTATGAACAGCAAACATCTGGGAGCGGATATGGTTTTTGCATGGCCTACTGCAGAAATTGCTGTAATGGGACCGGAAGGAGCTGCAAATATCATATTCCGAAAGGATATCGCAAATTCGGATAATCCTGTTGAAGAAAGAAGTGAAAAAATAAAGGATTACAGAGATAGATTTTCAAATCCTTACGTTGCAGCTTCGAGAGGATATGTCGATGATGTAATAGAACCATCAACAACAAGGCTAAGATTAATTAATGCAATTGAAATTCTTCAAGGAAAGAGGGAGCCAAGACCCACAAAAAAGCACGGCAACATACCTTTATAAAGTAAATAGTGATGTATAAATAATTAATATCAGGAGGAGTAATTCATGAGAAAATTTTTAATAAAAGTAAATGGAAACAATTATGAGGTAGAAGTAGATGAATTAAATGGTAATTCATCCGTAAAGCAGGATGTTGTGAAATCATCAAATTCAACTGAAACAAATAGAACGGAAACAGTAAATACTAAGTCAATTCAAACAAAAACTGTTCCGACATCAAATGAAAAGGCAGTGCCGCAGGGAGCTACAACAATAACTGCTCCTATGCCTGGTACTGTTTTAAGTATAAATGTTAAAGTTGGAGAATCTATTAAAAAAGGGCAGGTACTTTTAATACTTGAGGCGATGAAAATGGAAAATGAGATTACGGCTTCAGTTGATGGCAGCATTACATCCGTAAATGTTAACGAAGGTGCCAGTGTTAATACAGGAGATGTCCTTGTATCAATAAGTTGAATAGTATCAGTAATATGATTGGATTAAAATAAGAGATGCAGTAATTGGAGTATAATTTAAAATGTAAATTGATAAGGAGATATAATTGATATGGCAAAAATAAAAATAACAGAAACTGTGTTAAGGGATGCTCATCAGTCACTTGCGGCAACAAGGATGAGAACCTCGGATATGCTTCCTATACTTGAAAAACTTGACAAAGTAGGCTACAATTCGCTAGAAATGTGGGGAGGAGCAACATTCGATTCCTGCCTGAGATATTTAAATGAAGATCCCTGGGAAAGGCTCAGAATAATAAGGGATGGTGTAAAACATACAAAACTTCAGATGCTTTTAAGGGGACAGAATATATTGGGATATAAGCATTACGCCGATGATGTTGTAGAATATTTTGTTCAGAAGGCTGTTGCGAATGGGATAGATATTATAAGGATATTTGACGCACTTAATGACCCAAGAAATTTGGAAAAAGCCATGATGGCTTGTAAAAAGGAAGGCGGTCATGCACAGGGTGCTGTTTGTTATACGATAAGCCCGTTCCATAATCTTGAACAGTATGTAAAAGATGCGAAGGGGCTTGTTGAAGCAGGAGCCGATTCCATATGTATAAAGGATATGGCAGGTCTTCTTAAGCCATATAAGGCTTTTGAACTAATAAAAGCCTTTAAGGAAAATATTGATGTACCTGTACAGCTTCACACACATTATACTAGTGGTGTTGCTTCAATGACCTATATTAAGGCAATAGAAGCCGGATGTGATATTGTTGACTGTGCAATATCCCCATTGTCAATGGGAACTTCACAGCCTCCTACAGAACCATTGGTTGCTACTCTGGAAGGTACGGAATACGATACAGGGTATGACCTTGGTTTATTGAGTGAAATTGCCAGCTACTTCAGGAATATAAAAGAACAAATGATGCAAGATGGTATTATGAGCACAAAAGTAATGGGTGTAGATGTAAATACACTTAAATATCAAATCCCGGGAGGAATGCTTTCAAACCTGGTTTCTCAGCTTAAACAGGCTGGTAAAGAAGATATGTTTCAGGATGTATTAAATGAAGTACCACATGTAAGAGAAGATTTCGGGTATCCGCCGCTTGTTACTCCGACAAGTCAAATTGTAGGAACCCAGGCGGTTATGAATGTTGTAGCCGGTGAAAGATATAAAATGGTTCCAAAAGAATCGAAGGCTCTTGTCAAAGGCGAATACGGAAGAACTCCTGCACCAATACCTGAGAAAATCAGGGATATTATTTTAAAAGGCGAAGACCCTATTACCTGTAGACCTGCTGATTTGATAAAACCGGAACTTGAAAATACAAGAAATAAAATGAAGGAATATCTTGAACAGGATGAAGATGTTTTATCATATGCTCTTTTTCCGCCAGTTGCAGAAAAGTTTTTCAAGTACCGCCAATCTCAAAAATACAGGATTGAAAGTGAAATGGTTGATTATGAAGCAAAAGTACATCCTGTTTGAAAATAGTGTAATTCAGAAATGTAGCTATAAAATTCAAGGGGTTGCATAAGATGAGCAGTTCACAGGATTTGTTTGACAGGATAAGGCAAAAAGCTTCAGAATTAAGCAAAGGGCATAAACAGATTGCTGATTATATATTGAGCCATTACGATAAAGCAGCTTTTATGACTGCGGAAAAACTTGGTAATGTAACAGGATTAAGTGAATCTACTGTAGTAAGATTTGCAATAGAACTTGGATACGCAGGATATCCAAAACTCAAAAAAGTATTACAGGAAATGATAAAAAGTAAATTGACTTCAATTCAAAGATTTGAGGTTTCTTCAAACAGAATGAATGAAAAAAATATACTTAAAAATGTTTTACAGTCAGATATGGAAAAAATCAAATTAACCCTTGAAGATATTAATCATAAAAGTTTTAACAGTGCAATTGAATGTATTTTAAATTCAAAAAAAATATATATTCTTGGAGTAAGGAGTTCTGCACCTCTTGCCAGTTTCCTGGGTTTTTATTTTAATTTGTTATTTGAAAATGTAAAACTTGTACACACTCCAAGTGTAAGTGAAATGTTTGAACAGATAATAAATGCCGATAAGAATGATACAGCGATAGGTATTAGCTTCCCAAGATATTCCAAAAGGACAGTAAATGCCATGAAGTTTGTAAAAAGCCAGGGAGCAAAGGTTATTGCAATTACAGACAGTATTGATTCTCCTATTGCAAAATATGCACATCATTTACTTCTGGCAAGAAGTGATATGGCATCATTTGTAGATTCGCTTGTAGCACCGTTGAGTGTAATAAATGCATTGGTAGTTGCTATTGGAGCAAGAAAAAAGGATACTATATATAAAACATTTGAAAAACTTGAAAAAATATGGGAAGAATATGAAGTATATGAGAAAGATGAGGAATATGCAAAAGGAAATAACAGATGACTAAAAAAATTGGCATTGTTGGAGCTGGAGCAGCAGGGATGATGGCTGCCGGAACAGCGGCAAAATCAGCTGATATATCGGGAGAATCAGTAGAAGTATTACTTTTTGAAAAAAACAAATCACCTGGGAAAAAACTGCTTATTACAGGAAAAGGCAGATGTAATCTTACCAGTTCCGTAGATATTGAAGATATGATTTCCAATACCCCTGGTAATGGAAATTTTTTATACTCAGCATTTTACAATTTTTCTAATACGAATATAACAAAATTTTTTAACACTCATGGAGTTGAAACAAAAACAGAAAGGGGTTCGAGAGTTTTTCCCGTTAATGGCAATTCTGAAGAAATTTTAAATGCATTATTGAGGTACTTAAATGAAAACAATGTAAGGCTGATTACAGATTCCCCTGTGAAGTCAATTGAAGCTTCTGAAGGTAAAATAAAATCCATAATATTAAGGAATGGGACCGTACATAATTTTGATTCGGTAATAATAGCGACCGGAGGTATGTCATATCCCTTAACAGGTTCTACGGGTGACGGGTATAAAATGGCGTCTGAGGTGGGTCATAAAATTATTTCATTAAGGCCTTCGCTTGTACCGCTTGTAGTAAAGGAAAAATGGGTCAGTAAACTTAAAGGGCTTACACTTAAAAATGTATCAGTTAAGCTTTTTGATATTAACGGGCAAAAAATATTCGATGATTTTGGTGAATTATTATTTACTCATTTCGGATTATCAGGGCCAATTATTTTAACTGCAAGCAGACATATTTCGGGATATAATTACAATGGAATCAAAGCAGTAATAGATTTAAAACCTGCGTTGAATTATGAAAAACTTGAAAGGAGAGTTATAAGAGATTTTGATAAATACTCAAAAAAACAACTGAAAAATTCACTTGGAGATTTGCTTCCAAAAGCGTTAATACCGATAATGATAAACTGTACAGGTATCAGTCCTAATAAGTTTGTAAATCAAATAAGGAAAGAAGAAAGGCAGAAGCTTGTTTACATACTTAAAAACCTTGAATTGAATATAAAAGGAACCAGGCCGATACAGGAAGCTATTGTAACAGCCGGTGGAATATCTGTCAATGAGATAAATCCTTCAACAATGGAATCAAAACTTATAAAGGGGCTTTTTTTTGCTGGTGAAATTATTGATGTTGATGCGTATACAGGAGGATTTAATTTGACAATAGCTTTTTCAACAGGACATCTTGCGGGGGAAAACTGTTGGAAATAATACTTGGGATAATGTTAATACTTATATATGATTAAAAATATTTAAGGATATAAAATAATGAGATTTGAAAAGATATTATTTTTAATACTGTTAATAAATATCGGAATTTTGATTATGATACAGATAGCCCATACTGTACCACAATCGGAAAATATTCTTATTTCAGGAGATAATACTGATGGAGCAATACTTGGTAAAGTAGAATATCTTTTTAAAAAGGGATATATGGTTTTAAAAGTTGACGATATGACAGATACTGAGAAATTAAAGATTTTAATAAATGGAGATGAAACGGCATTTTTCGACAGTTCTACAATTAAAATTGATATTATGAACGGTGATGTAGTTGAAATTGATAATAATCTCAAGGATAAAAAAATAAAGGTTTCAGTGATAATGAAAAGTAATAATGTATTGAATGACTGTTTAAACACTTCCATGTTAATCAAGCACGGCATAAACAGATTATTAAAAGTACGATTGGATTAAGAGGAAATTTTTGATATTTATTGTTGTTTTAAAAAACTTATTGCTGTATAATTGAATTTAATAAGGATTATCGGGATTGTATATTGGAAAGTAATAATGGGGGATAGGAGAAAGAAATATATGGTAAGAGCTATTAGAGGTGCTACTACAGTAAAGAAAAATTCGAGCCAGGATATTATCGGAGAAACGAAAGTGTTACTGGAATCAATTGTAAGCGAGAACAAAATACAAAAAGAAAATATTATAAGTATTATTTTTACAGCAACAAATGATTTGGACACGGAATTCCCGGCAAAAGCTGCAAGAGAAATGGGCTGGGTAGATATACCTCTTATGTGTTCCAATGAAATCAATGTAAAAGGAAGCCTGAAAAAATGCATACGTATTTTAATGCATATTAACAGTAGCGATTCAAGTAAAAAATATAAGCATATATACCTTAATGGAGCATGTATCCTAAGGCCTGATTTGTGTGATTAATCAGAAAGAAATTGAGGTATTTGGAATTGAAATCGGATAAAAAAAATATTAAAGAAAAAATAAACTTTATAAAATTTATTTCAAGGCTGATATCATTTATGGTTGTGTCTGTATTATTCAGGATAGAGTGGCATAACAGGGAAAATGTTCCGGAAGAAGGAGCAACACTTCTTTTCGCTAATCATATGAGTGAGTTTGATATGTTTATAATAGCCGCAAGGATAAAAAGATGGGTTTACTGGATGGCAAAACAGGAACTCTTTAAAAACCCTATATTAGGTGCATGGCTTAATGGTGTTGGAGCTTTTCCGGTAAAACGTAATACTACGGATGTAAAATCCGTAAGGAGTTTGTTCAAATTGCTTGACGAGGGTAAAATTGTAGGTGTTTTTCCGGAAGGTACAAGGCAAAAAAACAGTAATAAATTAAAAACGATAAAACCGGGAGCTGCACTGTTTGCTTTAAAATCTCAGGCTTCGATAATTCCTGTAAAAGTTGAGGGCAGTTACAAATTATTTAGAAAAATAGATGTATATTTTGGTAAGCCTTTTAAAATTAAAGGAGAATTGGATAAACATTATACAAGAAAAGAACTGATGGAAATAAGCAGGGATATTATGAAAAATATCTATTCACTTAAGGGGGAAAATTAAGTGAAAATTATAAAAGCGTCGACAGCAGGGTTTTGCTTTGGGGTCAGTGAAGCTATAAATAAAATATACAAACTGATTGAAAAAAATGATAAGCCCATATATACAATGGGCCCTGTTATTCATAACAATCAAATGGTTGGATTTCTGGAACAAAAAGGTGTAGGTGTAATTAATGATATAAATGATGCCCCTGAAAAAGGATATATAGTCATCAGGGCTCATGGAGTAAAACCGGAAATATACGAGGATATACGGAATAATGGACATGTTATCGTAGATGCAACATGTCCGTATGTTAAAAAGATTCATGACCTTGTAAACTCTGAATATAAAAAAGGAAGTGTTATTCTTATAATCGGCAACAAAAATCATCCCGAGGTTATAGGAACAAACGGATGGTGTGAAGATTCTGCATATATAATATACAGTAAGGAAGATATTGATATGCTTCCCGCATTTGAAAGTAGTGATTTATGTGTTGTTGCCCAAACAACAATAACCAGAGGGAAATGGGATGAATTAAATAATTATTTGAATAAAAAGTATGAAAATATAAAAAAATTTGATACAATATGTAATACTACAAGTAAAATGCAGAAGGAAGCATTGGAAATTGCATCAAATGTTGACATAATGATTGTAGTAGGCTGTAGAATCAGTTCAAATACACAAAAATTATATGAAATTTGTAAAAAACAATGTAACAATACATATTTTATTGAAACACCCGGTGATCTTAAACCGGTGAAAATAAATAATAATAAAACAATAGGGTTAACTGCCGGAGCGTCCACACCTGAGTGGTTAATTGAGGAGGTTATCAAGGCAATGGAAGATGCAAATAAAAATGAGAATGAAATTAATTTCAAAGATGTATTTGAAGAGTCTATTGTTACTTTAAGGTCTGGTGAAATCAGACGGGGGAAAATTATTGGTTTTAATGATACAGATGTATTTGTTGATATGGGTTACAAATCAGATGGCATAATACCTATAGATGAGTTTGAAAGCAACCCTGATTTTAAACCACAGGATGATATTAATGTAGGTGAGGAAATAGATGTTTATATAAAGAAAGTAAATGATGGAGAAGGTAATGTACTTCTCTCAAAGAAAACAGTTGATGAGCAAAAGAATTGGGATGAATTTAATAGGGTATATAAAGATAAAACCGTTATTGATGTTGAAGTAATAAGAGTAGTTAAAGGCGGTGTTATAGCAAGATATTCAAACCAGGATATATTTATACCTGCTTCACAAATTGGAGAAAGATTTATAAAAGATTTAAATCAGTATATTGGTACTGTACTTCAAGTGAAAATCATTGATATGGACAGAAGCAAAAGAAAACTTGTCGGTTCTCAAAAGATTGTTCTCACAGAGCAAAGAAAAGTAAAAGAAAACGAACTATGGAATAATATTGAGGAAGATAAAATCTATAAAGGTGCTGTAAAAAGTTTAACTAAGTTCGGGGCATTTGTTGATATAGGCGGAGTGGATGGATTGATACACATATCAGAGTTATCTTGGGGAAAAATAAAACACCCATCTGAAGTAGTAAGCAAAGGAGATATTGTAGAAGTAAAAGTATTGGAATTTGACAAAGAAAAGAAGAGAATATCTTTAGGGTATAGGAAACAGGAAGATAACCCATGGTATATGGCTGGTGAAAAATACAAGGTTGGAGATATTGTAAAAGGTAAAGTTGTAAGACTGGTGCCTTTCGGCGTTTTTGTCGAACTGGAAAAAGGAATTGATGGCCTGGTGCATATTTCACAGATATCGAATCAAAGAATATCAAAACCAGCAGATGTATTAAAAATGGGGCAGTTTGTTGATGCTAAAATAGTAGAGGTTGATATTGAGAAAAATAAAATAGGTTTGAGTATAAAAGAAGCGGAACCTGTTGAAGTGGAAACTGAACAAAAGGCAGATACAAAAGATAATGAGCAACAGAAAAATACGGAGAATGAGCATAAAGAAGAAATGTCTGTTAAAATAGGCGATATTATTAATGGAAATAATTCAAAATAATTAATTGTGATATTATAAAAGCCAAAAGAAGGAATTGGAATACTTTTGGCTTTTATGGTGCGAGAAACAGGACTTGAACCTGCATGAAGTTGCCTTCACCAGAACCTGAATCTGGCGCGTCTGCCAATTCCGCCATTCTCGCATAAATAAAGTATATATTATTCTACAGGATTTATTTTATAAATGCAAGAGATTTTTTTTATACGGGAGGATTTTTATGGAAAATAAACTTAGTGATTTTAAAGAATATATAAAAGGAAAAAAAACAGCAATAATCGGACTTGGTATAAGCAATACGCCGCTTGCAGGATATCTTGCCCGGCTTGGTACTGATATAACCGTATTCGACAGGTCATATAAGGAAAATCTTGAACCGTATACAAAAAAACTAAAGGGGCTGAATATAAAATACAGGTTAGGTGAAAAATACCTTGAGTACCTTCAAGGCTTCGACATAATATTCAAAACACCTTCAATAAGACCTGATATACCTGAATTAATAAATGAAAAAAAAAGAGGGGCATATATTACTTCAGAAATGGAAATGTTTCTTAAGCTGTGTCCGGCAAAAGTTTTTGCAGTGACAGGAAGTGACGGGAAAACTACCACAACAACGATTATTTACAGAATCCTTAAAAACAATGGTTATAAATGCTGGCTTGGAGGAAACATAGGAAAACCGCTTTTTGATAAATTGGACAGTATTGGAAAAGATGACATGGTTGTAGTGGAACTTAGCAGTTTTCAGTTATTTACAATGAAAGTCAGTCCCAATATAGCAATAATAACAAACTTATCACCAAATCATCTTGATATACATAAATCAATGGATGAATATATTAATGCAAAAACAAACATATTTAAATTTCAAAATAAAAATGATATTCTGATACTTAATAATGATAATGGAATAACAAAAAATATGGCAAGGAATGTACAGAGTAAAGTGCTTTATTTTAGCAGAAAAACCTCAGTATTGAGAGGTGTGTTTTTGAAATCAGGGACTATCTTCTATAGAGACGGACAAATAGAAGAGCCGGTAATCAATATTACTGATATAGCAATACCCGGTGTTCATAATGTAGAGAATTACATGGCATCCATAGCTGCAGTAAAAAGATATGTAAACAATAAAAGTATATTGAATACGGCAATTAGTTTCAAAGGTGTTGAACATCGCATTGAATTTATAAAGGAAGTTAAAGGTATCAGGTTTTATGATGATTCTATTGGAACCAGTCCTGCAAGAACTTCAGTAAGTATTAAGGTTTTTAATGAAAAGGTTATACTTATTGCAGGAGGATACGATAAAAAAATACCATATGATAATATGGGAAATGTTCTTCTTGACAGGGTAAAATGTCTTGTACTTATAGGCCAGACAGCAAAACACATAGAAAAGTCAATGATTGATGCGGCAAAAAACAGAAAGACTACTGAAATTCCTCCGGTACTGAAGTGTGAAACACTTGAAGATGCAGTAGCAAAGGCATTTTTAAATGCTTCAAGAGGAGATGTCATACTCCTTTCACCGGCAAGTGCCAGTTTTGATATGTTTAAAAACTTTGAAGAACGAGGCGACAGATTTAAAAAAATTGTTGAAATGATGGTACAGTAACACCAGTGAAGATACCTTAATAGATACATATTAAAATAAGATAAAAAAATCTTTAAGTTTTAATTGTTTTATTGTAAAATAAAGGTATGAACTACGGAGGAGATGAAACAGTAAATGAATGCTGAAATTATAGCTGTTGGAACAGAACTTTTGATGGGACAGATATCAAATACAAATGCACAATACATATCGGGAAATCTTGCACAAACCGGTATAAATGTTTATTATCACAGTGTTGTAGGAGATAATCCTCAAAGGCTTAAGCAGTCTTTAAAACTTTCTCTTGGGCGGTCAGATATAATAATATTGACAGGCGGTCTCGGGCCCACAAAAGATGACCTGACAAAGGAAACTGTTGCTGAAGTTTTAGGGCTTAAACTTGTACTTCATAAAGACATTCTTGAAAATATGAAGAAATTCTTTGACAGGCTTAACAGAACTATGAGCATAAACAATGAAAAGCAGGCATATCTTCCTGAGAACTGTATTGTAATAAATAATAAAAATGGAACAGCACCGGGATGCATAATTGAAACAGATTCAAAGACTTTGATAATACTGCCCGGACCCCCGACTGAAATGAAACCGATGTTTGATGAAACAGTTATACCATATTTATCAGATAAATCGGATTTTCTTATTGTTTCCAGGTTTATAAAGATATTTGGAATAGGTGAATCAACCATGGAAGAAAAAATTATGGATATTATTGAAAAACAGACGAATCCCACAATAGCACCTTATGCAAAACCTGGTGAAGTAACACTGCGTATAACTGCAAGATGTAAAAAAGCAGAAGATGCCTCAAAATTGTTAAATCCTGTTATTGAAAATATAAAAAAGAGGCTTTCTGATAAGGTTTATTCCACTGATAATGAAACTCTCGAAGAAGTTGTGGCAAAGTACCTTATAAAAAGCAAACTTACGGTTTCAATAGCCGAATCCTGTACAGGGGGGCTTATATCAGGTAGACTTACAAGTATTCAGGGAATATCAAAGGTATTTGAAAGAGGTATTGTATCTTACAGTAATCGCTCAAAGATGGAAAACCTAAACGTTAATCAAAAAACTATTGAAATTCATGGAGCAGTGAGCAAAGAAACAGCAGTAGAAATGGCCAAGGGAATAAGAAATATATCAGGTACTGATCTGGGTTTGGCTGTTACCGGGATAGCAGGACCCGGTGGAGGTACTGATGAAAAACCTGTTGGATCTGTTTTTATTGCAGTCTCGGATATTAATGATGAAGAATGTGAAAAATTGAGTTTATGGGGAGACAGGGAACGGATAAGAAATGTAGCCGTACTTCATTCACTTGATTTATTAAGGAGAAGAATACTAAAAAATACCGGAGGATAAATATTGGATAGTACACAAAATAAAAGGCTTTTATCAGCTGCTGCAATTGTTATGTCGTCTGTTATTGTAAGCAGGATAACAGGTTTTTTAAGAGAAATGCTTATACCAGTGAAAATTGGAGTAAATCAGGTAGCTGATGCTTATAATATAGCGTTTTTAATACCTGATTTAATGTATAACCTTATTATTGGAGGAGCAATTGCTGCTGCACTGATACCTGTTCTTTCAGGATATCTCAAAAGGGATATGGAGAATGAAGGATGGAAAGCCATAAGTACATTTATAAACATAGCCATTATAATGATGTTAGTATTAAGTACACTGGGAATGATATTTGCACCACATCTCATTCCCCTGGCAGCATCGGGCTATGGTAGAGAAACACCCGAAAGGCTTGATCTTGCTGTAAGAATTACAAGAATAATGTTTCCCTCGGTATCTTTTATAATGATGGCAGGAATGTGTAATGGTGTACTGAATTCCTATCAGAAATTTGCCGTAGCTGCATATGGACCTTCTATTTATAATATATTAAGTGCTCTTAGTATTCTTTTTCTGAGTAATAATAATGTTAGAGATAATTTTGGGATAGAATCCATAGCATTTGGCGTATTGGGAAGTGCACTGGCATATTTTTTGTTTCAGCTTGGTTTCACTTTAAAACATATGAAAAACTATGAATTAAAAATTAATTTAAGGCATGAAGGATTCAAAAAACTATTCAGTCTTGCTTTACCTGCACTTGCAGCATCTTCAATAATACAGATAAATATTATAGTACTAGTGAGTTTTTCCAGCAGATTTGCACCGGGAAGTATTACAGCACTTAAAATGGCTGACAGGACATGGCAGATGCCACTGGGTATTATAGCACAGTCACTTGGCATAGCAGCACTTCCAACACTTTCAAGATTATTTGCGGTTAATGATATAAAACGATTTAAGGCAACATTTAAAAAAAGTTTTAATACTGTTTTAATGCTTGTAATACCAACTGCGGTGGGATTCATTATATTAAGGGAGCCTATTATAAGGGCAATATTCCAGTTTGGAAACAGGATAGATAATAATGATGTAATAATTACTTCCGGTATATTAATGTTTTATGCAATAGCTATAGTTGGCCAATCAGCAGCAACTTTCCTAAACAGGTCATTTTATTCTATTAACAATACAAAAATACCACTATTGACCGGATTAAGCTCAATATTAATAAATATTATCCTTTGTTTTACTTTTTATAACTATACATCATTAGGTGTTGCCGGAATGGCACTTTCTTATTCATTGGCTTCATTAATTAATGGTTTTTTACTTTTTTTTCTTTTCAATTTAAAAACCCGAATCGTCAAATACAAAAACTTTTTGATTTTTATTGCAAAATTACTAGCTGCATCACTTTTAATGGGGTTATTTCTGTGTGTATTTCAGATGCTTCACAATACTGCAATAGACAGCAAAATTATACAGGTATTATATTTGGCTTTTGAAATAATTACAGGCGTGGTTATTTACGGAGCTGCTGCAATTTTACTCCGAATAAGTGAAGTAGAATATGTTTTAAACATTGTTAAAAAAAAGCTGTACGGTTTAAAACAAAATATTTAATAAAATATTTAATAATATATTGACTTTGGAATAAATGTAAGATATAATGTTAGAACAGATGTTCCTAATATGTAAAGAGGGGGTAATAATTAATAATGGTAGAACGTAAAAAAGCTCTGGAAATGGCAATGGGTCAAATAGAAAAACAATTTGGCAAAGGCGCTGTAATGAAACTAGGTGAAAGCACACATCTTAATATTGAAGCTATACCAACCGGTGCACTTGGACTTGATATTGCACTTGGTGTTGGAGGGGTACCAAGAGGTAGAATTGTTGAGATATTTGGACCTGAGGCTTCGGGAAAAACAACTGTAGCTCTTCATATTATAGCAGAAGCTCAAAAAAATGGGGGAGAGGCTGCATTCATAGATGCAGAACATGCACTTGACCCTTCATATGCAAAAAGACTTGGCGTTGATATTGAAAATCTTATAGTTTCCCAGCCTGATACAGGTGAACAGGCACTTGAAATTGCTGAAGCTCTTGTTAGAAGTGGTGCAATTGATGTTATTGTTATAGACTCCGTTGCAGCTTTGGTTCCAAAGGCTGAAATAGATGGTGAAATGGGCGATTCACATGTTGGACTACAGGCAAGGCTTATGTCACAAGCATTGAGAAAACTTGCAGGAGTAGTAAGCAAATCAAAGACAACAGCAATTTTTATAAATCAGTTAAGGGAAAAAGTAGGTATAATGTTTGGTAATCCTGAAACTACTCCTGGGGGTAGAGCACTTAAATTTTATGCGTCTGTCAGGCTTGATGTAAGAAGGATTGAAACTCTTAAAAACGGTAATGATAGTATAGGTAATAGAACCAGAGTAAAAGTAGTAAAAAACAAGGTGGCTCCACCATTTAAAACTGCTGAATTTGATATAATATATGGTGAAGGTATATCAAAGGAAGGTAATATACTTGATGTTGCTTCAAATCTTGATATAATCAAAAAAAGCGGTTCCTGGTACTCATATAATGATCAAAGAATAGGCCAGGGAAGAGAAAACTCGAAACAATACCTTAAGGAAAACAGTAAAATAACTGCAGAAATAGAAGCTAAAATAAGGGAGAATTCCAGCATTGCATTTGTTAAAAGTATGATTTCCGATGGTGACTCTGATAAAGAGGGTGAATAAATTTTGAAAAGAGGGGTGATTCAGATGGAAATTACCTCTATGGAAAAAGACAATAAAAATAATGGCCTTATAAAAGTTTATGTAAATGGAGAGTATAGCTTTTCGATATCTGAAGAGGAATACTTCAAGAGGGGTTTTTATGAAAAAGAAGAGGTTACCAGGGAAGAAATAGAAGATATAAAGACTGCATTTAATTTTAAAAATGCAAAAGAAACTGCTCTAAAATACATGACACTTAAGTTAAGGTGTTCAAATGAGGTGAAACAAAAACTTCTGACTACAGGATATAGTGAAGTAATTGTTGATAATGTTATTTCTGACCTTATATCTCTTGGATATATAAATGACAGGATATTTATAAGAAAATATCTATATGACAGGAGTAAACTTAAACCAAAATCAAAAAAACTGTTAAAATATGAGTTATTAAAAAAAGGGCTGGCAGAGAATCTGGTTGATGATGTTCTTAATGAATGGCAAATTGACGAACCTACGCTGGCAAGAAGATTAGTGAAGAAGAAATATGGCAAGTATGACTTGAGAGATGAAAAAATACTTAGAAAGATATATAATTTTCTTCTTCACAGAGGCTTCAGCGTGGAAATAATAAATGATATTATAAAAAAAATTGACTGATGATGACAGCCGTCATGCAACCTTTTTAAGGACGCAGCCGTCATGCAACCTTTTATCAGGAATATAATATCTTAAAATAAGCAAAATAGGCAAGTCCATATAAAAACTTATTAAAAAAATAAATGTGATATTAGTAATGTCCGTATGTTTGAGCCGAAGGCGAGTTTACGGAATTACTTTATCACAGATATTTTAGAAATGTATGTTTTTAAGGACGCAGCCGTTATGCTTATTTTAAGATATTATATTCATATGCGTTCCTTAAATTCCTTTATAAGTAATGGAAGTATCTCAAGTACATCTCCTACGATTCCAAATGTAGCTACATTAAAAATAGGAGCTTCAGGATTTTTATTTATAGCAACTATTGTGTCTGATGAAGACATTCCAGCAAGATGCTGAATTGCTCCGGATATTCCACATGCAAAATATACTTTCGGCCCTACGGTTTTACCTGTCTGTCCAACCTGGTGGCTGTATTCTATCCATCCTGCATCCACAGTTGCGCGGGAAGCTCCTACGGCTCCTCCTAAAATCCTTGCAAGTTCTTCAACAAGTGAAAAGTTTTTAGGATCTCCGAGTCCTCTGCCGCCTGAAACAATGATATCGGCTTCGGTAAGATTAACCATTTCGGTAAGTGTAGTAACAATATCCTTAACCTTTATCTTTACATCAACAGGAATATTTACATCAGGTTTTATTATTTTACCCTTCCGCGTTTTATCCTGTTCAAGTGGTTTCATCACCTTGGGCCTTACGGTTGACATTTGAGGCCGGTGATTTGGACATATTATGGTAGCCATAAGGTTCCCGCCAAAAGCGGGCCTTGTTTGAAGAAGAATCTTTTTTTCAGGATCTATTTCAAGTCCCGTACAATCAGCCGTTAAACCGGTTTCAAGCCTTGATGCCACTCTTGGAGCAAGAGAACGCCCATAGGTGGTTGCACCCATCAGAACTATTTCAGGCTTGAATCGTTTAATAAGTTGTACAAAAATATCAGTATATGATTCATCATTGAAATTTTTAAGAGATGGATGATCAATAAGATAAATATTATCTGCACCATATGATACAAGGATTTTTGCGGTATCCGATATATTTTCACCAATAATTATGGCAGAAAGAGGAACATTAAGGTTGTCTGCCAGTTTTCTACCCTCTCCAAGAAGTTCCAACGCAACATTTGAAGCAGTACCGTTTTTTTGTTCCCCAAATACCCATACACCTTTATAAGATGAAATATCCGGTGTGCCTTCTACTTTATCCTTTTCAAAATATATGGCTCCAAATTTACAACTGGACACACAAACACCGCAAAGAGTACAATTATCAAGAATAACCGCTTTTTTATTTTCAACCTTAATTGCATTAAAAGGGCAACTTCCAACACAAAGCTTACATCCTGTACATTTATCAGTTAGTATTTCTATTTTTGCCATTTTATAAAAACCTCCACCAAATATTCTCTGTATGATTTTTATTACAAATTATTGTGCTTTTATGAACTGCATTGATAAAAGCTTTTCTGCTAATTTTTTTGCCTGCTCAGAAGGTTCACCTTCAATTATTTCACTCTCTACTTCATGTACGGGAACAAAAGTCTTAACTACCTGTGTCGGAGATCCTTTTAGTCCGCATTTTTCCTTGTCTGCATTTATATCATCAGCTGTCCAAACATTTACAACTGATTTTTTTGCTCTGAGTTTTCCTTTTATAGACGGAAGCCTGGGCTCGTTTATTTCCTTAACGACAGTTATAAGTGCAGGAAGCGGCATTTCAACAACCTCATATCCATCTTCCGTCATTCTCTGGCATCTTATATAAGTATCTGTTACTTCCTCAATTTTTCGGACATATGTTGTATGCGGGATTTTAAGTTTTTCGGAAAGGCTTGGGCCTACCTGTGCCGTATCTCCATCTGTTGCCTGTTTACCACATATTATAAGGTCAAATTTATCAAGTTTTTTTATTCCCATAGAAAGTGCATAAGAGGTTGCAAGAGTATCAGAACCAGCAAACGCTCTGTCGCTTAAAAGTACCGTATCATCAGCCCCTAATGCTATTGTTTCCTTAAGCATATCTGCAACAGATGGTATACCCATGCTCATTACAGTTACCTTTCCGCCATGCTTTTCTCTAAGCCTTATTCCTTCTTCTATTGCATATTCATCAAACGGATTTATTATTGACTCAACACCTTCTCTGATTATGGTATTGGTTTCCTTGTTCATTTTTACCTCAGTCGTTGCCGGTACCTGTTTTACACATACTACTATGTTCAAAATATCAGCTCCAATCATTTTAATAAAATAAAATGTTTTTTATTTCTTCTTACCTGATTCCTTTATAAGTTCAAGTGCAATTATATTTCTTTGTATCTGGTTGGTACCTTCATAAATCTGTGTTATTTTTGCATCTCTCATCATTTTCTCAACAGGGTATTCTTTCATATAACCATATCCTCCAAGGACCTGTACAGCATCAGTTGTAACTTTCATTGCAGTATCTGAAGCAATTACCTTACACATGGCCGACTCCTTTGAAATATTTTTTACACCACTGTCAATATGTTTACATGTTTGATAGATAAGAGCTCTTGAAGCTTCTATTTGTATTGCCATATCCGCCAGTATATGCTGAACGGACTGAAATGATGATATTGTATGTCCAAACTGAACCCTTTCACGAGAATATTTCAAGGCATAGTCAAAAGCACCCTGTGCAATACCAAGAGCCTGTGCGGCTACACCCGGTCTTGTCCTGTCAAATGTTTTCATTGTTATAATAAAACCCATACCTTCTTTGAAAAGCAGATTTTCTTTTGGAATCCGGCAATTATCAAAAACAAGCTCACGTGTGCACGAAGCTCTGATACCCATTTTATTTTCCTTCTTACCAAAATCAAATCCGGGTGTACCCTTTTCAACTATAAAAGCGGAAAAACCCCTTGCTCCCTTTAATTTGTTTGTACAAGCAATTACAGTATAAATATCGGCCTCTCCACCATTTGTAATCCATTGTTTTGTTCCATTTAATACATAGTAATCCCCATCCTTATCGGCAGTTGTTTTTATTCCTGCAACATCACTGCCAGCAGTATCTTCGGTAAGACCGAAAGCAACAAGCTTCTTACCTGAAGCTATATCCGGGAGGTATTTTTTCTTTTGTTCATCATTACCAAAAAGTATAATAGGAAATGTTCCCAGACCTGTTCCTGCAAATGAAAGAGCTATTCCTCCACATGCTCGGCTTAATTCTTCAACAACAAGCGCCATTTCAAAAATGCCTCCACCAAGTCCGCCATATTCTTCAGGTATATATACTCCACAGAGGTCCGAATCGGCTAGTATTTTTACAATTTCGTGCGGGAATTGAGCTTTTTCGTCATACTCAAGCGCCAAAGGAGCAATTTTTTCATCAGCTATCCTTGCGGCAAGTTCTTTAATCATCTGTTGTTCTTCAGTTAAAAAATATTCCATATCACACTCTCCTTAGTTTAAATACATACTTATATGATTTACTCATATTAGCTGGTAATAATTTTATACAAAGAGTATATTATAATTTCAGTCTCAATGCAATATGAAATTTTTTTATCTTATTTATATTGCATTTGCTGTCTTAAATTTTCAGATTTTGATTTATCCTTAAGAATGGAAACTATTGTATATGCAAAATAAGCAGCTGTACCCGGTCCTTTTGAAGTTATAAAATTATCTGAAACAACTACATTTTCATCTTTTATAACAGCGCCTTTAAGATATTTTTCAAAACCAGGATAACATATTGCTTCCTTATCCTTAAGGAAACCCATTTTACCTGGTATTGAAGGAGCAGCGCATATTGCTGCAATCCACATATTATTCTGTGCGCGGTATGAAATAACTTCAGAAATCTTACTGTTTTTTTCAAGGTTTATTGTTCCGGGCATTCCTCCGGGTAATACAATCATGTCTGCTCCCTTAAGATTGCTTTCACTGATACCGATGTCTGTTTTCACGCATATCCCATGTCCACCGTTTACTGTTTCGCGATCATTAACAGAAACTGTTTTTGTCTCAATACCGGCTCTTCGCAATATATCCACAACCGTTAAAGCTTCTATTTCCTCAAATCCTTCTGCCAATAATACATAAACCATTAAATATACCTCCATTCGAATTATTAATGTATACAGTACATTATAACAATTTTATAAGATGTTCACAATTTATTAATCATTGGAGTGGTACGCCGTTCTCAATCAGAGATATTGGATTGATGTAAACTTCGTTTACTGATATGGCAAAATGCAGATGAGGACATGTTGAAAAACCTGTTGAACCAACCAGACCTATTATATCACCTTTCTTTACCATATTGCCCCGACTGGTATTGAGTGATTCCATATGATAATACCAAGATTTAATACCATATCCATGTTCGATTACTACAGTATTGCCGGTTTCGATTAAATAATCGGCAATAAGGACCCTGCCATTATTTGTTGCTTTGACGGGAGTACCCTGGTCTTGTCCGATATCAAGGCCATTATGCCTGTAAGAGGTGGGTGAGTTATTTACAAACCTGCGTTTACCAAAATCTGATGGTGTAACTCTTCCTCCATCAACGGGCTGCAGGAATTTACCATCCCAGTATTTTACAGGGTCACAAACAGGTTTCAGAGGGTACAGCTTTTTATGAATTTCTTCAGTACTCTGAGTATTTCTTGTTGATGAGGCAATACCAGGGTCAATCTTCATATACTGTGTTATGAAATCCTTTTTTAAAAGTTTCAAATAAAATATTTGTTCGGTGTTATCGGCTGATATATTAATAGTATAGATTTTATCCTGCTCATGATAGTAACTGACCGGTAGAAGAATAACATTTTGTGATCCATTCCAAAATATATTTGGTTTGAAATCTATGTCCGTAGTAATATTTATTGTTTCAGTATCATTTATATTACTGGCATTAATAACCAGCAGTTCTCCAGGATATATTTCACTGGCTGAAACTTCAAATTCCGGAGGGTTGTCTATCCTTATATTGAATTCATAAAATACATTCCCATAAAAACCGTACTTATTGTTTTGAGACCATTGCAGTTCCAGGAGACATTTATAAAGACCATCCTCCAGACGGGGTGAATCATTTTCAATATCTATGGTAGAAAAAACAACATTTTTATCTGTTGTGAAATTAAATCTTGATATATCTGGTTTAATAGCCGTATCAATACTTATAAGTTTTGTATCAGTTACCAATAAACATATATCAGTTCCTTTTTCAAGTTTGTATTTATCAGCATTGTAATAATTTGAATCAGCCTTTTTAAAATTCCATTCATATCTGGAAGGATTAATTTTTATTTTTTGAGAACCGTATTCAATATATGTTACAGGAGGTGTGCTATAAGTATAAAGGGAATTAAAAACGGGATTTGCAAGTATTGATCCAAAATATATTCCACTGATTTTTTTTATTATATTGTCCGACATAATAAATATCGTTTTGTTGTCAAGATTCTTATCTATATACATTACCGCATTCTCAGTGTATTTTTCATTTTCACCTTCAAATGTAATACGATATTCAGACAACTTATCCGTTGACGGGGTCATATCAATTTCTTCTGCGGTATTAAAAGCCTTGACAAATAAAGCTATATTGTCCATATCACTGATAATTGAAGAATTGCCTCCATTGTCTGAAATATCAATCCGTTTAATTAAAGATGGCTTGATATCATTTTTTGTAACCAAGGCAAATTCAAAGCAACCGCTCAATATTGAAAGTAATATTACAAAAAATAATAAACAATATATTTTTTGTTTATATGTAATGTTTGAAATCACCGTAATTACACCCCATAAATATTGATTGTGCAACTATTATACCGGATATTATTTTAATTTACAACTCTAATTCTTCTTTTTCAAAAACAGCCTCTAAGAGCCCTTCGCTATCTATTTCAGAAATGTATTTCTTCAATATAAATTTGTGGGGTAGTTGAACAGTAAAATTACTATAACCAGGGTTAGTTACTATATTGTGCCATTTTGTTGCATTACTAATTAATGTGTGATACAATGTAAATGTAAAATTGTTTTTTCAACTAATTAATCCGAAATAAGTACTTGATGTTTCGGGATAATAGAGCGGGAAACTCAATAATTATGGGTTTCCCGCTCTATTATATATGTGAGAAGAAAAGAGGATATATGAATAATGCAAATTTAAAAAAATTAATGGACAAAGCTGGTAAAATGGCGTTGCTTAATATTTGGGGAGAAAATGCGTACAAAATAAATATGGCAATCCTAAAAGCGGACCATAATAATTCTGCTGCTTGTACAAGACTGGCTAAATACTATAAGCTTAATAATAATATTCCAAAAGCAAAAAAAATGTATTTAAAAGCTTTAAAAATTAACCCAAATAATAGGGGGGCTATTAACAATTTATATGATATTGAAAAAAGTGTAATAGGAAAGTAAGATTGTTAATATAAAGCATATGTTAATTACAGGAGGATTCACAAAACATGAATGTTTTGAAAATTGGAGATATAAAAGTTAATCTACCGATTATTCAAGGAGGTATGGGAATCGGAATTTCTCTTTCGTCTCTGGCATCAGCAGTAGCAAATGAAGGCGGGATTGGGGTAATCTCAACGGCAGTTATAGGAATCAATGAAAATGATTTATTTTCAAATTACATTGAGGCAAATATAAGGGCTCTAAAAAAAGAAATCAGAAAAGCCAGGGAATTGACAAAAGGAATTATCGGAGTGAATATTATGATGGCCTTGTCAAATTATGCCGATATGATAAAAACTTCAATTGAAGAAGGAATTGATATTATTTTTTCCGGAGCGGGTCTTCCGCTTAATCTTCCTAAATTCCTTAACGGAAAAAGAAAAACCAAACTTGTTCCTATCGTCTCCTCAGCAAGAGCAGCTGGTATTATCACAAAAAGATGGCATGAAAAATATGATTACGTTCCTGATGCAATAGTAGTTGAGGGACCATTGGCAGGGGGACACCTTGGTTTTAAGAAAGAGCATATCAATAATACCGAATATTCACTGGAAAAACTGGTTCCGGAAGTATTAAGCGAGATGAAACAATGGGAGAATAAGTATAAAAAGCATGTTCCC
>CAZANH010000008.1:0-8631 GCA_964486515.1 uncultured Eubacteriales bacterium | reverse complement strand
TTTTATTTATATTTCCTGATGAGCACCTGCCAAAGATACTGCCCGCGAATAAATGAATGTATTTCATATAATTATATATAATATCTAAAATATAAAAACTATTTTATATCCAGGAAGCTGCTAAGATACCGTATGTATTTAAAAAAGCCCTCCGCTGCATTCATAATAATAATCAATACAGCTCTGAAGAATAAAAATTTCTCTCACCTTAAAGGCACAGTTTTTACATTAAATCCGTTTAATACTTCCACACCTTTAGTATCCTCAGTTATTATAATGGCGTTTGTAATTTTTAATTTTTCCACAGCTTTTTAAGGCTTCCCGGCTCCCGCTTTTTTGTTTTTTCATCATGCATATTCCAGCAAACCTGAATCAAATTGGTTATATCTAAACCATTCTTTACCACAAAATCGACTTCGCAGTGCTGGTCTTCTTTCCAATCGAGTAGGAGGCTACTCATTAATTGGGTAACCGTCCTCTTACACCACCATACGTACCGTTAGGTATACGGCGGTTCAATAAAATTAATACACCAATGAATACCTTATCATTATTGATTGGAACCCCAGTTTCCTTAAGTCCTTCCTCATTGATAAATGTCCTTGTGAGGATTGGACTACCAGCTGCTCTCCAGTATCCTTTTCTTGTGTTAGCAAATTCCCAAGCTTTGGATTTATCTATACCTCTTTTGACCATATTCTTATGTCTGGTCCTGATTTTCTTCCACTGCTTCCAGTAACACATTCTTATCCTTCTTCGGACCCTTGCTCATTGCTTTATTATGGCTAATGTAAATGCAAATAACACAAATGGAATTGACTTTATATTTAATTTATTTATTTAGACGTGTCTGGAGGAGTCTTTGAAGACAGTGCAGACTGAGATGCCTGAAGCTCTGTATAACAAGGTCGTCTCTCTTGTTAGCGAGGGATGGTTTCATGATGAACAGGATTTATTTTATGAAGCAATCCGTCGTTTCTCGATACCTACCAATCTGAATTGATGCAAAAGTTCATTCGCAACGACATAGAGTGGGGTCTCCACTGGCATGATTGACACAGACACAGATGTCGTATGCGATGCCGGCCCCATAATCCATCTCGATGAGATCAGTTGCCTCGATCTACTTGGCGATTTCAGAGCTACTCCATTGATAAATGCTCCATCACCTGCTAGACAAAGTACCAAACTATCCTACCTCCCATACCTTAGGGACATAGCAGCATATCCTTGAATTTTAACAAGTACTGTTTGCACTTAAAAATTAATTTTATTTCTTTTACCATTATTGTGTTTTCCCTTTCCAGACCTAATAAGCTTATGGTTATAAACACTCATATTTTAAAATTCCTATCGTTCTTTTTAAACTATAAATATTATTAAATAGTTTCCTAAAATAATAAATATTTTGGTTTAAAAAAGATCAGATAAGAAGATTTGATTTTGGTATTTTTTCTGCCAAAGATTTATGAATTTGAAAAATCCATTGTTGTAGTCCCACCTTTGATAAAAATAAGCTGTTACATAACTCCAATTCTATTATACGATAATTTGTAATAATCAATATTATTTCCAATAAAAATCTTGTTATGATTTCCTCATCCGTGCAATATAACCGTTATTATCAGTCAGATAATGTAACCAACCGATGAATATCTTCTCTTGTACGCTCATAGAGATTCTTATAAATCGTCAAGTATTCCTTATATTTTCTATGTGTTTTTTCGTCAGGTTCTATTACTCTCGCTCTTTTGACCCATTTTTCTTTAAGTATCGAGAAATCCTTAAATATATCAGTACCAAATCCCGCCATATAAGCATCCCCCAGAGGTGCACTGAATCCTTTTTCTCCTATACATATCTGCTTCAGTCCAGTAACATCACTTACAATTTGGGTCCATGTTCTATTTTCGATACCACCCCCAGCTGAAATGACTCTTTTAGGAGTTATATTTAGCGTACCAATGATATCTAAATGATGGGCGACGCTATTTGCTGTACCCTCCAAAAGTGCACGGTACACATGTTTTCTTGTGTGCGATAGTGTAAGTCCTGCTATTACTCCCCTTGCAAGCTCATCATTTATCGGTGTTCTCTCACCACTAAAATAAGGCAACACAATAAGCCCCTCGGAGCCCGCAGGCACTTCGGCTGCCATATCACTGAGAATAGGATAAATATCCACACCATTTCTTCTAAATATTTCCTGTTCTATATGCGCAAAATTTTTAGCGAACCATTGAGTAAGTGCCCCTGACGTCGCCATACCGCCAATGAGAGTATAAATACCAGGCACATAATGCACATTCGCCCAGAGATCAGAATGCGTTTTTAGAGAGTTTGAATTAACTATTATAGTCATCGTAGTCCCATAGACCAAGAAGATATCACCTGATTCAATTGCTCCTGCACCTACCGCCTCAGCGAACGTGTCAATTGCACCGGCAATAACAGGAGTTCCCTCTGCCAATCCTGTTTCTTTAGATGCTTCTGTGGTTACTTCACCAACAATATCGGAAGGACCATATATTTCAGGCAGCAGAGATATTGGGATGCCAATTTTCTCACTTATCATGGTATCCCAGCAAAGCTTTTTGATATTAAACAAAGGACCAAAAAAAATGGCCGAACATAGATCTATTGAATACCTGCCTGTGAGTTTATATATTAAAAATCCATTGGCCGTTACTATTTTAAGGGTTTCCTTATATTTATCTGGCTCGTTTCTTTTATACCAGAGTAGTTTCGTTCCAACCGATTGAGTGGACAAAATTTGTCCGGATGTTTCAAAAATATTCCTCAACCCTAATAGTTCATTAAGGTATTGGATTTCGTTCTTTGAGCGTGTATCGATTCCGTACAGAATAGCTGGTCTTAATGGATTTCCCTTTCTATCAATCGGAACCATTGAAGGGCCGAGACCGCTACATCCTATTGCAGCAATTTCATTACCCTTGACATTTCCCTTGCTCAGCAGTTCAGTACAAATCTTTTTAAAATCATCCCACCAAATCTCGATTGCATCATGCTCAGCCCAGCATTTATGAGGCATGCTGACCGCATGGGAAATTGAATAAGAACTGACAATCCTACCCTCCAGATCACTGATAATCCCCTTTGATCTTGTTGTCCCAATATCCATACCAAGAAGATATCGTTTCATAGAACCTCACTACCTTTAATGAGCCCCATATATCTTACTAAATTTTTTACACTATGCTTCTGTAGCAAAGAACTCTTAACAACTTCACTATCCTTTTATAGCTCCGCCCCTATGCCTTGAATCGATACTTCCGCCCTCGACGTTTGTTTCCCTTGGACTTTTCTCTTATCATCAAGGCCGTAGGTTCTCCTGTTCCCTGTAGACGCCTGTGTTATGTTCCTGCAACTTCTGTGCCGACTGCCGCCTGGCCAGTAATCAGGTTGCTTCCAGACTTATCCTAACTGTTCCGCATGCCTTTAGTTTTGACAGTGTTGTTCCTACTTACGACACATCATCAACCGTTCACTTACGTTCAGCTCCATAACACTTACCTGATTGATTATTTTCAGCCTTTTCCTAACACGCTCGATACCACCACTTTTGACGACAGCACCTGTAGGCGGTTTGAAAACAGTACCTGAATACCGATTTCGGAGGGCCCTCCCTCATCATTTACAAAGCATGAACCGAAATCCTTCATTCGGTTCTTTCAGGACACAATGCAGAAAGTGATATGTTATTTTGGAAACTAAATAATAGAATAGTATTTATATATAATTACTTTTTAATATCTTCCATACTTCTCACAAACTTCAACTAATTTAAAAATATTCTCATAAGGGGTATCTCTACCACATTGATCACCGGTCGAAAGAATATAACTCCCTCCTTCACCAGCATCTTCGATACATTTGATTGCTTCCCTTTCAACAGTTTTAACATCAGAAAGCATAACTACTGAGGTTTGTAGATTTCCTTTTAGAACTAGTTTTTTACCATAATTTTTCTTGATTTCTTTTAGATTTACATCTCCTTGAGGTGGAGGTTCCAAAGGTTCGATAACATCTAAATCCGTCTCTTCTGCACACATTTTTACCAGATCCTTAGAAAATCCGCAACAATGTAAATGGCTTATTATATTATTTTCTTTACACATTTTAGTAATATTCTTTAGTCCATCAAGAGATAAATCTCTTGTTATTTTAGGTGATTGCCATGTCATAAGACCTGAGCCACCTGTCAATATTTCGTCACAGCATTTTGCATCTATTAACTTTTTAAGATAACCCATTGACCATTCTTCATGCATTTCTTTATATTTTAAAATAAGCTCAGGATAATCGTAGTATATAAGTCCAATTTCTCCAAGTCCGCCGTCTACTATTGCATCAAGATGTACAAGGCTTGGTGGTAGTACTGCAACGCCATTTACTCCTAAATCACCAATAATTTCTCTTTGTCTGACAATATTGCTAAAATCTAGGTTTTTTAGATCGCTATAGAAATATTTTATAAACTTAAATTCTTTTTTAAAATCTTTTATAAACTTCCTATGGGGAAATGGAGGATCATAAATAGGATATACGGTTTCCGACCAAAGATCACCTTCTGGAGTATGCATTGTTGTTCTAACAACTCTTCTATCACTTCTTTTATCAATAATTTTACTTTCATATTTAACACGATCTATATCACTACTTGTAAATGTGCTTTGCTCATTTGATGCTCCTGCATAAATTGCCCATGCTATAGTTCCAAAATATTTAACAGCATCTATATATGCATTAAAAAGATTTTCATTATCCCATAAGTCATAAAAAATTCCTTCTTTTTCATCTATGTAAAATTCCCAGAAAGGTCTTTTTTTCAATTTCAATGGAATCATAACTGAAAAATCAGGGCAACATGGAACCATATCTGCTTTGCCATGTCTTAATGTTACTAGCATTCTTTCTCTTGGTGTCAAAATATATCCTTTCTTCTAAAACAATAAAATATAAATTCCATTAAAAAATTTAATACTTGTAATAACTACATTAATTAATTAAAAGAGTTTTTAAGCTAAAGTTTTTGCCAGCTGCTCCATAAACTCTTACACTACGATTCTCTCCCGGCAACATATCAAAATAATTATCAGATAGTTTCCAGTCGGCATCAGTATCCAGATAAACACCGTGGCAAAAAGTATCCGCCTTAATATTAACTAGTAAATCAACCCCATCATCTTTTGTAGACATAATACGCAACCTGGGTGGACATAATTTAAGGTTCCTAGTATCTGTGGCATGAAATATAGCAGGGTTAATACATCCATCCTCAGGCCTGGCATAATACACACCATTAAATATATCATGTCGGGAAGCGTCTAATCTGTATAGTACCTTCCTTACTCTTGTAGGTATAATTACTTTTAAAACACCAGAATCATCATTACTTCCGTCAAAGGCTACCCAACCTACCCTTAGATTAAGGCTAATATCCTTATCTGTGTCGTTACAACCCATTACAATTAACTTTCCATCAACTTCACGGAGTATTAGCTTTAATGGTTCAAATGCACGTTTTACACCATAGAAGGATATTTTGCGGCGCAGATAATAGTCAATAATAGTCCAGCCTACTTCCCCCCAGCAGTCATTGTACATCCAGAACAATCCACCTCCGCAAAAATCTTTAAAACGTAGACTTTCTAAAGAGTACCCCAGCATCAGCGACTGTGTCATACCAGCATATAGCAGGTATTCATCAAGATCGATTGAACGATCGGTATAGTGTTTTTTGATACCAGCATTTACTGTTTTCTTTTCAAAGGTGTTGTTATGAAGATTCCATACCCTGTTACTACGGTCAATTGTTTTCCCGTCAAAATATTCTTCTATACTTTTTTTTGAACATGGCCCAGGATAACCATATTCAGTGACAAATCGCGCTTGAACTTTGTCATATTCTTTAGGTTCGATGCGAAGTGACAAATCAGGGTTCATCATACAGGCATGCCAGTGGTGTACATCACCAACATTGTCAGCATTCGGTTCATCACCTCCGTAGGGAGATGAGTTCCAGTAAGGAACCCAGGGACAGTTTTTGCGGACATAATCAGGCATCATATTATTTGAAATATACATTCCATATTGCTTTTCATACTTTAAATTTACTTTGCCGCAAACCTCATCACTGTTAAATATCCAGTGATTTTCATTGTTTCCACAAAAGATCGCCAGGCAGGTGCGGCTGCCCAGCCTTTTTGTTTGATAATCAAGCTCTCTTCCTACAAGATCGCGAAAGTCTTCTATGTGATCAGGAAAAGTAGAGCAACCAAACATCATATCATGCCAAATCATAATACCGTATTTGTCACAAGCATCATAAAATTCATCTCTTTCATATATGCCCCCGCCCCAGATACGCAGCATATTAAAATTCGCATTTTTAGCTTCCAAAATCAACGAATCATATTTTTCAGGTGTGACACGCGCATAAATAGAATCTGCTGGTATCCAGTCTCCGCCTTTGCAGAAGATATGCTTTCCGTTTACCACAAGCATAAAACGCCTATTTTCGGGATCAGTGCGTGTAGTATCCAGGCTTATTGTGCGTATACCATATTTGAAAGCTGGCCAATTATATATATTTCCTCGACAGTTTACTGAGACTTCTATCAGATAGAGCGGTTGATCACCCATTCCATTCGGCCACCAAAGCTCTGCATCCTCAATGCATATATCAAATTTCACATAATTTAAACCCGAACATAAAAGAACATCATTTTGCGTAATTTCTTTGGATGTCTTTTCATCCTTTGAAATTTTCACTTTTATATCAGCATCAGCCGTTTTTACAATATCTAGCAGTTCAATCTCTGCTACTAGACTAAGTTTTGCATTATTGACTGCCTCAATTGTATTTACTGAAACATTCCTGATTACTGCTGTACTAATACAGTCAATATATGCATTTTTTGCAATTGCACATGTACCAATTCGAGGACACCAGTCCCACCCATAAACATAAGTAGGTTTACGTACAAAGGCACGGCGTTTATCACCACGATCTGAACGTCCTATGCTGGACTCTGCACAAACTGCATTATCGATCTCCGCAAGATCTGCATCACTTACAGTTTCTAGTCCTGATGTTAGTCTTATTAGAAGTTCATTTTCACCCGGGTGTATATATTCTTTCACATCTTTTTTAAAAGGATAAAACGCACTAGCATGATGTCCAAGATAAGCTCCATTGAAAAAAACGTCTGCATTTACGTCCAGGGATTCCAGAACCAGTTCGGCTACATCACATGAAAGATCTAACTCTGAGCTGTTTATCACTTTTTTGAACCACCATGAGCAATTTTCAATCCATTCGGCATCAAAGCAATAATCGGAAAGTACTGGATCCTTTATAGCCCCTGCGTCAATTAGCGGCATATGGACGTCGCAGGGGAGTTTAAGCTCATTATACCAACCATCCACCTGGCTTGAGATATAACCAGCCATTTCTTTTCCATAATTTAATGGAGCTTCATTCATTGACCAACCATTGTTAAGATTTACTCTTTTCATTCCTTTAATATTTCTCCTTTCGTGCCAAAATTATGTTTAGTAATTTTATTAAAACTAAGTACCATTATCCCTTTATAGCTCCGGCAGCCATACTTTTAATTATATTACCGCTTAAGGCGAAATATAAAATAGTAATAGGTATAATTGATATAATAACACCTGACATAATCATTGGGTAGTTATCAGCATATGGTCCCTTAAACATAGTTAAACCTAAAGGAACTGTAAACTTATTTGGGTCATTTAGTAGCACAAGAGCAAAGATAAACTCATTCCAACAATAAAATAATTGAATTATACCTACTGTGATTAATATAGGCTTACAAACTGGTAATATAATCATAAACATTGTTCGTGCAAAGCTTGCGCCGTCTATATTTGCAGCTTCCTCCATTTCTTTTGGTATGTTACGTACATAACTTTCAATTAGAAAAACTGCTATAGGCAAACTGAATGCCACATATGGTAAAATTAGACTACCTATGTTATCGACAAGACCTATCTTGTTAGTTAGGATGTAGATTGGAATAAGTAGAGAGTGAATAGGCATAAGTATACCAATTATATAATATAAATAAAGTATATTTCGTCCCTTAAATTTTACCCTTGAAAGCAAATATCCTGTGACAAATCCTATTAATAATATTAGTGTAAGCGAAATAAAAGTTATAATTGCACTGTTTAGCATAAATTTAAGCATAAGTGATTCTTTGATTATATGAATATAATTTTCAAAGTATAGCTTTTTTGGTAGGCCTACAGGATTTTTATCAAAGCCTCCTGTAGTTTTGAACGAGGAAAAAATCATCCAAAAAATAGGATAAACTGAGATTATTGAAATAATAATCAGAAATGTATTTATGAAAAACGATGAAGTTCCCCTTTTAATATTATTTAAACGGTCAACAAATTTATGGACATTTCTTTTCATGTGATTTCACTCTCTTTCCCAATACGCTCAGTGATTCCACGAGCCAGCAGTATAATTGATAAGCTTAATATCAATATCCCTATTGAAATAGCTGCACCATATCCCATTCTATATTTTAAGAATGAAGTTTGATAAGCATACATAGCCATAACTGTTGA
>CAZANH010000007.1:0-3476 GCA_964486515.1 uncultured Eubacteriales bacterium | reverse complement strand
TAGGTGATTTGACTCTATCCTCACAGGGGAAACTCTTACGATTTCTTGAAGATAAGATCATAAATGTGGTCGGTGATGAGAAAGATATCCAGCTTGACGTGCAGGTGCTGGCTGCAACAAATAAGGACCTTAAAAAACTAGTTGCGGAAGCCGGTTTCAGAGAGGATCTTTATTATAGGATAAAAAATTTTACTGTGGAAATCCCACTTTTAAGGGAGAGAAAAGAGGATATTATATTCCTGGTCCACCATTTTTTAAGTATTCAGGGCTTTAGAACGGGGATGCATATGGTCTCGGACAGGGTTTGGAAAATATTCAAAGAATACGATTGGCCGGGCAATGTCAGGGAGTTGAAAAATACCATAGATTTTGCCCTAATTAAGAGCGGGAAGGGCAG
Organism: uncultured Eubacteriales bacterium; assembly: GCA_964486515.1. Taxonomy (GTDB): domain Bacteria; phylum Bacillota; class Clostridia; order Acetivibrionales; family CAZANH01; genus CAZANH01. The sequence goes on along the minus strand of CAZANH010000007.1, from coordinate 3,079 downwards.
AATAGAGGCACATCATCTTCCAAAAGATCTGACTGATTCTTCCCTGTTATTTTCTCCTAATCAAGAAACCAATTTGGAATTTCCGCTTGATCTGGAGGAAAAAGCTATCCATTTTCAATTAGAACTCATAGACAGGGCATTGGGACAAACACATGGCAACAAGAGCAAGGCCGTAAGCATACTTAATCTGGATTTGGACAAGATGAGGTATAAGATTATAACTAATCGTTCATTCATTACTGAAGGAACATATCCAAATATCCGAAAATATTACAAAAAGATTTTCTAATTGCTACAATTTAAATTTACGATTTTTACAACAAAGGGGTTTAAAGAATGACCACAAGCAAACCTATCTGTACTATCCTTTCAGACAATGAGCCTACCACATTGAAAGATATGTATAATGCACTGGATGGCTTTTCTGTAGATTTTGAGTTAAGTGATAAAACTGAATTGGTGTTATTGGATCTTTGTAGTGACAAAAAGGCAAAGATTCACTCAGGCTTCATAACGAACAGTGAAAAAACCGAAATTCCCTATACCATGATCCTTGGCATTGAAGAAAGTTTGGATTATTATGATCGCTTTTTATTAAGTCCACTGAAGGATATCCTGGAGCCCCTTAGACTGTTGACTCATGGGTGTGGACCAAACTATTGCCGCTACTTTTCGTTAAACAATACTATAGGAATTAACGTATTTTTAAACAAGAAAATAAAGGAAAGCAGTCAAAACAATGGACAGTCCATGAAATTGAAGAATCCTTTTGTGAACATTCCGAAAGTAAAAGAACTGCAGAGTAAAATATATACGCCACAGCCTAACAGATTATCTGATTTTTTAAACGAGGCAGGTAAATATGCAGTTCCAGAATACAGGAAAAAGCAGCGCCTCAAAGAATTTCATACAATGAAGAGGTCTGAATCCTTGTCTGCCTTGCAATTTTATGATCTTGCCGTTGCAAACATAAAGTTTACAAGCCAGGAGCGTAAGAAATTTAATGTATTGCTTATTGAAAACAAACCTGATGGAAAAATAGAAGAGCTTAAGGAATTAAATTTGGATAATATTAAAAGATACAAAAGCTCTAAACTTGAATCTTGTCTTACAAAAATCGAAGAATTGTTTGAAGGTTATAAATTCTGGATATATAAAAATGATTTCCCATTCTTAAAAGACAAGCTCAATTCTGTACTCGATGACAAAGAAAATAAACAAAAAGTTGAAGTTGAGATATTTAAAAAGGCTAAGTTAATAAATGATAATTCCAACAAAGCTAATCATAAAGGCGGCGATCTGGACTTTAATAATATTGATCTGATTCTAATTGATATCTTTTTAGAGGAGGAGGCAGAACTAAATGGGCTTGATTTTCTCAAGCTCTTCACACTCCTTTATCCTGAAATTCCGGCTTTTATAATGAGCGGAAGCGAGGATACAGAGGTAATCGGTGATGCTATCAAAGGAAAGGCTGATTATTACATCCTGAAAAAGAACATGTTTTCGCTTCCTTTTATATATTATAAATATCTTGATGATCTTGGTGCGCTTATTCAATATATAAAAGATCCTGATTTGAAGCGCAGTTTAATCGGCAACTTACGTTACTGGCGTTATAAAAAGGATTTTTTATGGTTTGGTGACAAGTGTTATCATATGGTCAATCATTCCTATGATCATGTTGGAAATGACTGGAATATAGCAAACCAGATCGTTCCACATCTTTTAGACACATTAAAAGACCAAGATCAATCTTTATCTGATGAAGAGATTTATGCCTTTTGTATGGCTATCTGGCTTCATGATATCGGACATAAGGGGAATGATCACTATGGTGAACCACATGAAATACGTGATTTACATGGGCTTATCAGTGCGGAATTGGTTATGAAACATCCAGAATCGTATGGGTGCTACGGATATCTTGATAGAAAAGCCTCACCTTATCGTTGGGCAAACTTTGGAGCGCCTAAAACCGCGCCACAGTTAATAATGGAAAGAATGGCTACTCTTGAGGCGGCCGGTCGTATGGTTGAGGAGAAGCATAGAACGGAAGCTAAAGATATAGAAAAAGTTGATAATAACCGGCATTATTTTTATGACCACATCCAAAAAGTGACTATACTGGAAAAAATTTGTCTGCTGTGCATTTATCATAAAAGTAATTTTCCATTAGATGACGACGATTTCAAGAAAATTAGGGAAAACGGGAAGAGAATTCCTTTAGACTGCTATTGTAATAAGAATAAAAACACAACTCCCATACATTTAAAAAGTATCACAACTACTATCAATGATGCAAATTTATTAAAGCTTGTAGCATTATTCAGATTTATAGATGGGATGGACATTAATCAGAACCGTGTCGGCGATAACACTGAAGAAGGCATAAAAAAGAGGACTATTGAAAGAGATCTGAAGTATCAAATCTTAAAATTAAAAGATGAGGTAAACAGAATATGTCAAACATATCTTAAAAACACGGGTAAAGAAAAACGATTTTTTACACTATTTTATGAGCGTTCTGTTAAAAACATTAACGAAGAACGCAGAATTACCGATGATCTAAAAATGGAACAGGAAAGATTTCTTGATACGCTTGCAACAGAATTGAATCTTGAAAACTATTATATGCTCTCAGAATATATTGAATTTTTATGTGTACAGAATGGCCACTTTGGGCTGCATAATAGTATATATTCTGTTGAAATAAATATGTTGCCCCCCCATGACACAGATAGCCGTAAACTAAGTTTTGAAATCAAATACAAAACTCATAAAGTTAAAGAATATCTGAATAACATAGAAAAAGTAGAAGTTAAGGAACGAGGGGAAAAGGAAGGAAAAACTATACCCGATCATCTCTTGGGAGAACCTGAAGAAAAAGATGGCAAAAAAACAGGTTTTCGAAAAAATGACGGTTATGTACGCAGGGAGCTTAACAATGGCAAAAAATATTTAAGTGAATGGTTTGACTTCAAAAATACTCAAATATTGATCTGCAATATGGCAGGCAAAACCCTTTTTAAAGAATACCCCCTTAAAGAAGAATCAAACGAATAATATAACAATTCCT
>CAZANH010000006.1:0-4305 GCA_964486515.1 uncultured Eubacteriales bacterium | reverse complement strand
GGGTTTTTTAATAGCAATTGATGCTCTTGCAGCGAGGAAAATGGAAAGGGTAAATACGACAATTCAGCTGGCTGATACAGGGATATCTCCAGGCTCCGGCGTTGGAAACAAACGGATGGAACTTTCGTACAATACACTGGGAATACCTGTATATGCTATTGGTGTGCCTACTGTTGTAGATGCTGCAACAATGGCAAATGATACTATAGACCTTGTACTGGACAGCATGATAAAAGAAGCAAATAAGGGTACACAGTTTTACGAGATGATGAAATCAATCGACCGGGAAGAAAAATACAGGATGATACAACAGGTTATTTCACCCTATGTGGGAAATCTAATTGTTACACCCAAAGAAATAGATGAAGTTGTTGAAACCATAGCAAAAGTTCTGGCAAACGGCCTTAATATTGCTTTGCATGAAGGTATAGACTTAAAAGACGTTAACAGATATATTCACTAATTACTATTCACAATCATGGTTACCATTTACAGGCCTTTTCATCTACTTGGAGAAATATTTTCGTGAAATATATAGCGTAAGGTTCTTAGAGGCTGTTTGTGAAGCAAATATAAGATCAAATCATTGTTTGAGTTGTATGCATTCCTGTTATATTTTTAAGCATTCAACGAGTTTGATTTGACATATAAGGCTGAACTTACAGCCACTTAAACTTGTAGCGTTCATTTCACGAAAATATTCTTCAAGCTAAGAGGGGGCTGTGATTAGTAACCAATCATGAATAGGGAAACCCAAAAAAATGATATATCTCTTGATTTAAGTATTTTTCCATGATAGAATAGTCCTTGCTGATTAAACGCTACAGGAGGTGAGATACTTGCCCAATACCAAATCTGCAATCAAAAGGGTAAAGATAAGCAAGCGGAAGAACACGGAAAATACAATTATTAAGTCATCGCTCAGAACTTCCATAAGGAAATACAAGGAAGCTGTTGCAAATAATGACCCCAAAGCAGCAGAACTGCTTAAGGCAACAACAAAAAATATTGATCAGGCCTCTTCAAAGGGAGTCATACACAAAAATACGGCTTCAAGAAAAATATCAAGGCTTACAAAAGCATTGAATGCACAGGCTTTAAATGCACAGGCTAAGTAAAAAAACGTACTTATACCAAGTACGTTTTTTTAGCACAGCTCGAATATAAGAAGTTCTACTGCAGTTTCCTGTTTTATTTTACCTGTTTTTAATGAAATATCATATTCCAGGCATTTTTCCATTGATTTTTTAAGGTATTCAGTATTAAATTTTTGTGCATACTTCAATACTTTTCCCCCTATATACGGATGAATACCTATTTTTGATGCTGCTTCCTTTACGGACAGCCCTTCCTCGGTAAACAGCCTCATCTGTATCATTTGCCTCAACTGCCTTGCAATCATAAAAACTATCAAAGGAACAGGTTCCTTTAAAATCAACATATCCTTTAAAACAGCTATAGCACGGGAAATATTTTTTTCTGCAATAGCATCAGTTAATTCAAATATTCGGCTCTTTACCGATTTATACATAATATTATCAATTATTTCATCATCAACATTGGATTTATCTTCAAGGTACATTGCAATTTTTTCTATTTCGGTATAAATATCAGCCATTGAAGCTTCGCAGTTTTCTACAATTCTTGAAGCTTGATTTTTACCAATAATTTTACCATATTTTTTAAGTTCCTTGATAATCCAATTCACGAGTTCATACGGTTTACGATATTCAAAAGCTGCTATCAGCCCGTATTTATCAATTTGTTTGTAAATCTTTCTCCTTTTGTCCACTTCTTTCTCTGTAAATATAAGGCAGGCATGCTCAGGTATTTGTTCCACATATGATTCAAAAACAGATACTGCATTATTCCCTTTTGTTTTATTAAAGAGTCCGTAATCCTTAACAATTACAAGCCTTTTATCTGACATAACAGGTATTGTTTCACAGCAATCAATAATTGCCTGAGGTTCCGTATTGCTCTCATATATTGATACATTGATAATCTTTGTACCACCTTGAATTATTTTTTTTTCTATTGCATTCAAATACATATTCATTAAATATTTTTCCGGGCCATAGAATAAATACAAATTTCCCGTATTGTCCTCTTCAATCTGCTTTTTTAATAATTCAAAACTCAATATAAATCACCTCGTCCCACTCTTTACAACTGTATCTATTTTTATTTGGCTTCCGTTCGATTTAACTGTTACTGCACCATCCAGATCGGTTCTGTACACTTTAATACCAAAGCTTCCATACCTTTCAAGTACTTCTTCAGAAGGATGTCCAAAGTTATTCCTGCCAACACTTATCACAGCAGCAGAAGGATTCACATATTTCAAAAACTCCTTCACTGAAGATGTTTCCGAGCCATGGTGCGGTACTTTTAATATATCGGTATTTCTTATCTCATCCCTTTTTACCAATAGCATCTCTGCTTCCTTTTCTATATCTCCGGTTAAAAGCATGCTGATATCCTTGTATATTAATTTTACCACTATTGAGCTGTTATTTAAAGACATATTATCACCAAGTTCTTTTGCGGGATTAAGCACCTTCAGGTTAGTATCACGGTCAAGCCTTATATTATCTCCATATCCAACCTCTATTACATTAATTCCTTTTTTATATGCAATTTCCAAAAGTTCTTTAAATTCATCCTTTTGAACAAATGCCGGTATTGCAAAATCCTTTGCCCTTAAATTTTCGAAAACTGCATAAAGCCCCCCTATATGGTCATTATGCCCATGTGTTCCCATTACAAGGTCAACTTTTGTACAACCATAGTCCAATATAAACGGTACTACAACCGACTCTCCTACATCATAATCCGTATTCCGACCTTCATTTCCACCGCCGTCAATTAACACCGTACTGCCTGCCGGACTTCTTATAAATATCGAATCACCTTCTCCCACATCTAAAAAAACCACCTCAAGCTGCCTTGGTGTAAAAACCGTGAATACAATTAACAGAATAATAACGGTTGATAACAACCCATATTGTTTTTTATGCCTTTGAATACTTAAATCCGGTTTGTATAACGGTACATACCAAAATACAAACAGCAACAACGCATAATATGTCACTGCAAATATAAATGACGGCGTAGGTACGGTCACAGATGAAAAAGGAATTGCTGCAGAACATTTTACAATAAACAGTACATATGAAAGCAGTGCATACTCACAATACCCAACAAGCCTGGAAATATTCAAGGATACAATCCCGGTAATCACCATTATGAAACCTACGGTTATAATTAACTGAAGAATCGGTACAACAAAAAGATTTGCAATCAGTGATACAAGGGATATCCTGTTAAAATACAAAGCTATTAAAGGTATTACGCCAATTTGTGCAGATATTGTAACCGATAATATGTCAACTATGAATTCAGGAATAAATTTAACGCTTATATGGCTTTTAACTCCCCTATACATAAGAATTATTGATAAGGCAGCACAAAATGAAAGCTGAAAACCAATATCAAACAGGACAAACGGGTCTGTCAGGAGCATTAATATACCGGCAAAAGATATACTTGTAAGAGCATCAGATTCCCTTCTTAAAATTTTACCGGCAAGAAAAACCGAAGCCATAATCACCGCTCTTGTTACTGAAGCAGTAAATCCTGTAACAAGTGCGTAAAATACAAGTAACGCAATAATTATTCCATATGAAATCCTTCTGTCTATAAACAAGTTTTTGAATAAAAAAATGAACATCATAACGATAAAACCGACGTGCAGCCCTGAAACTGCCATAATATGGGTTAAGCCTGCGTTACTGAATGCCGCCTGTTCTTCTTTTGAAAAACCTTTCCTGTAACCCAGAAGCATACCGGAAAGCAGTGCCCTCTGCTGTCCTGTGATTGAACTGTTTATTATATTAAGAATATATGCTTTGGTATTATATCCTGCCCTTTGTATGAAGTTTCCGCTGTTACCGCCATATATTACGATATTTTCACCTGCAAAATATACCGTGGCAGATATATCATTTCTTATAAGATACTTTCTGTAATCAAAACCTTCAGGATTCCTGCTCCCCTGAGGCATATTGAGATATCCCTCAAATTCCAGGTTTGTACCATATTCAAGCTTATCTCCATATGTATTGTTATTATATATTGGCACTGTTAACAAAAGCCTTCCGCTTATGTCTTTTTTAAAAGAATTTTTATTCCTGCCAGCAACTTCGAGTTTCTCTGTCCGTATTGTACAAAGTATTTTTTGTTCTCTCACATCCGGCTCTGAATCAACAAAACCCTTTACCTTTACGTATTCCCCGTCATACT
>CAZANH010000005.1:0-18203 GCA_964486515.1 uncultured Eubacteriales bacterium | reverse complement strand
ATTAATGTGATATAATGTAAAACAATAAAAATATTTTGGAAAATGGAGGTCTTAATGTTGAGTAACAAACCGAATATTATACTTATCAACTGCGATGATTTGGGTTATGGAGATATAGGTTGTTATGGCTCTGAAGTAAACAGGACACCGACTCTTGACTACATGGCGGAAAATGGAATGAAATTTACCGACTTTTACATGGTATCACCGTTATGTTCTCCCTCGCGTGGGGGTATGATGACTGGATGCTATCCCAGGCGTATCGGCTTTGGCAGTTTTGAAGGCCGATGTGTATTGTTTCCCGGTCAAGCTGTAGGTCTCAGTCAGGATGAAACAACTGTTGCATCTATTTTAAAAGAACAGGGGTATTCCACCATGCTGGTAGGAAAATGGCACTGCGGCGACCAGCCTGAGTTCCTTCCCACACGGCATGGCTTTGACCACTACTACGGACTGCCATACAGCAATGACATGGGACGCCAGGCAGGCTTGAAAAAGCAGTATCCTCCACTGCCACTTTTAATGGATGAGGAAGTGATACAGGAGCAGCCTGACCAGACATCCATCACTGAACGTTACACAGAACAAGCTGTCAGGTTTATAAGGGGAAATAAGGAAAATCCGTTCTTCCTGTACTTTGCACACATGCATGTACATCTTCCTATTTACGCACCAGATAGATTTTTAAAAAAATCAAAAAACGGACGATATGGTGCTGCAGTGGAGTGTATTGACTGGTCAATAAGCGTAATACTGGATGAACTTCGTGAAAACGGAATTTTGGATAACACACTTGTGGTATTCACATCGGATAACGGATCGCGTGCAAGGGGCGAAGGCGGAAGCAACAGTCCTTTAAGGGGGTACAAAACACAAACCTGGGAAGGCGGTATGAGATTGCCCTGCATAATGTACTGGCCCGGAAAGATTCCCGCAGGGAAGAAGTGCAGTGAAATTATATCTTCAATTGATTTTCTTCCGACATTTTCATCGCTTGCGGGAGGGAATGTACCTGACGACAGGATTATTGACGGGAAAGATATTACCGGGCTCATGTTTGGTGAAAATGACAGTACACCACCCCATGAAACTTTCTTTTACTATAGCGGTGATACTCTTGAAGCGGTGAGAAAGGGCAAATGGAAGCTTCATGTTTATAAGACTGATAGGGAAATAAGAGAACTTTATAATCTTGAAAACGACATAAGTGAAACTGAAAACCTGTATAAAAAACGTCCTGAAATTGTAGAGGATCTCATGAATGAAATTGAAAAATGCAGAGAGGATCTGGGAGATAAGGCAACTGGAAACCCGGGTAAAAATACAAGGCCAATAGGACGTGTGGAGAACGCAAGGCCACTAACCGAATATGATACGAAACATCCGTATATCATCTCAATGTATGACCTGGAGGAGAAGGGCTAACCGCTCTTTCTCCTTTTACCAGGAGAGCTACTCCTGCATATATGAGGAGCTTCAGGCCGTAAATATGTAATTTTCTTCAGATGACGATTACTAAGCCATATTACTACTCAATATTTCCGTAGTTAAGTATCTCATTATGCATTTCTGAAAAGTGGAATTTTATGTTAACAAATAAGATTCTTGTTTCATATAATATCATAGAAACAATATGGAGGTGCTTTAAATAATGTATTACGATTATGGTTTACAATATAATTATGGAAATATTCCGTCATATTCACAGCTCGGTTATTCATACGTCAGGTTGCTGCATGCATCCCCCAATGCTCCTGCTGTAGACGTATATGCAGACGGAAAACTTATCGCCGGCAATTTGGTGTATACTCAATTCACACCCTACATGAAACTTCAAAAAGGGAAATATAATATAAAGGTATTTGCAGCAGGAACCACAAAAAATTCTGTTATAGATACCGTTATTGAGCTTCCGGAAGGTAAAATTCTAACCGTTGCGGCAATAGGAAAGCTGGAAAACATAAGTCTTTTCCCCATTGAAGATCCTATTTTACCAGTAATGCCAGGAAGTACACAGATAAGATTTGCACATTTGTCGCCTAATGCTCCAAACGTTGATATTACACTGCCTGATGGAACAGTATTGTTTGGTAATGTAGGTTACAAAGAAGTTGCGGATTATCTTCTTGTATATCCGGGCACTTATATACTGCAGGCAAGGCTTGCCGGAACTGATGATATTGTTCTATATGTTCCCAATATTACACTGCTTCCAGACAGGTTTTACACAGTATATGCCGTGGGGCTTGTGGGAGAAACCCCACCTCTGCAGGTACTGATACCATTGGATGGAAACAGCTATATAAAATTTTAATAGTTGTGTTTGAATGCTTTTATAATAAATACATTCAAAGTGTTTTCGTAACCTCTCAGTATCGATCTAAACATCTATACATTGAGGTTTTTGAACCTCTATGTATAGATGTTTACCGGCTATTACATCATATTGAACGGAAAGTTCACCCCATTTCGTAGAAACGCTGGCTTTGCACTGACTTATTTTGTTACCATTCACAACCCTTTTCATCTATTTGAAGAAATATTTTCGTGAAATACATAGCGTAAGGTTCTTAGAGGCTGTTTGTGAAGCAATGTTAAGGTTAAATCATTGTTTGAGTTGAATGCATTCCCATTATATTTTTAAGCATTCATCGAGTTTGATTTGACATGTAAGGCTGAACTTACAGCCACTTGAACTTGTAGTGTTCATTTCAGGAAAATATTCTTCGAGCTAAAGGGGGCTGTAAATAGTAACCAATTAGGATAATATTGAGTAATATTAAGCCAAGAGTCTTGACAACAGCTTATTATTGATGATAGAATAATTCAGCGTGCAAAAATGACGGTTTTGTACTTAGAGCTTTTGTTTCAAGATAAATGGGAGGTCATCTTGTGTTAAGCAGGTTGAAGGACAGTACAAAAACAGTCGGCACAAAACAAACGGTAAAGGCCATGGAAAAAGGCACAGCCGAAATTGTGTTTATAGCAAAGGATGCCGATAAGAGTATTAAAGCAAGAGTAATTGAATTATGTAGAAATTATGCTGTTGAAATATTTTATGCAGATAGTATGAAACAGTTAGGTAAAGCGTGTAATATAAAAGTAGGTGCGGCAATAGCAGCAATAGTTAAATCCAAGAATTGAGATAGGAAAGGAGGTGTCAGTTGTTTGCCTACATTTAATCAGTTAGTAAGAAAAGGAAGACGGGTTACTGAAAAGAAAGTAACTGCGCCGGCACTGCAAAAAGGTTTTAATTCACTTGACAAAAAAGCTGTAGATATGGATTCTCCTCAGAAGAGAGGTGTATGTACAGTAGTCAAGACAAGCACACCAAAAAAGCCTAATTCTGCTTTGAGAAAAGTTGCGAGAGTACGTCTTACAAATGGAATAGAAGTTACTGCATATATTCCAGGAATCGGGCATAACCTTCAGGAACACAGCGTTGTTCTTATAAGAGGTGGAAGGGTAAAGGACTTACCAGGTGTGAGATACCATATTATAAGGGGTACGCTTGATACATCAGGTGTTGTAAATAGAATGCAGAGCCGCTCAAAATATGGAAGCAAAAGGCCAAAATCACCTGCAAGGTAAAACGTATTGTATGCACATACGCAGGCCATATGGGCATGCGAGTACCTAATGGCGATTGTTCATTTGAAGGAGGGAAGAAAAGTGCCTAGAAAAGGATATATTTCAAAGAGAGATGTTTTACCGGATCCAATATATAATGATGTTGTTTTGACAAAACTTGTAAATAATATAATGCTTGACGGTAAAAAAGGAGTAGCTCAAAAAATTTGTTATGGAGCTTTTGATATAATTAAACAAAAAACGGGGAAGGATCCTCTTGAGGTTTTTAAAGGTGCATTAAATAATGTAATGCCTGTACTGGAAGTAAAAGCAAGAAGAGTTGGTGGAGCAACCTATCAGGTTCCAATTGAAGTTAGGCAAGAAAGAAGGCAGGCATTGGGTTTGAGATGGATAGTTAATTATGCAAGAGCAAGAGGAGAAAAAACTATGCGGGAGAGGCTTGCCGGTGAGATTATGGATGCTACAAACAGCATTGGTGGAGCATTTAAAAAGAAGGAAGATACGCATAAGATGGCTGAAGCCAATAAGGCTTTTGCACATTATAGATGGTAATGCGGAAAAATAGTAGAAATAACCCAGATTCAGAAGAGGGAGGGTAGCAATGCCCAGGGAATATAGTTTGGAAAATACAAGAAATATAGGGATTATGGCACATATAGATGCAGGAAAAACGACTACTACCGAACGTATATTATTCTATACGGGCAGAGTCCATAGGATGGGTGAAGTACACGAAGGTTCGGCAACAATGGACTGGATGGAGCAAGAGCAGGAAAGAGGCATAACAATTACATCTGCTGCTACTACTACACAGTGGAGAGGGGTTAGAATCAATATTATTGATACACCAGGACACGTTGACTTTACAGTTGAGGTTGAAAGATCATTGAGGGTATTGGATGGAGTGGTAGCCCTTTTTTGTGCAAAAGGAGGAGTTGAACCTCAGTCGGAGACTGTCTGGAGGCAGGCTGACAGATATAAAGTCCCCCGTATAGCTTATGTCAATAAAATGGATATTATGGGAGCAGATTTTTTTAATTGCGTAAAAATGATGAAAGAAAGACTGAAAGCTAATCCACTGCCTATACAACTGCCTGTAGGTAAGGAAAACGATTTTCAGGGAATTATAGATATAATAAGTATGAAAGCTTGTTTTTACAGGGATGACCTTGGGCAGGAAATAGAAGAGGGTTCTGTTCCCGAAGATATGTTGGATATAGCTGAAGATTACAGGAATAAGCTTATTGAGGAAATCGCAGATCAGAATGAGGATATACTTGAAAAGTATTTGAACGGTAACGAGCTTACAGAGGAAGAAATCCGTATGTGTGTGAGGGAAGCTGTTAAAAAGGTAAAAATAATACCTGTTTTATGTGGTTCGTCATATAGAAATAAAGGAGTGCAAAAACTTTTGGATGCGGTAGTCGACTATATGCCTTCTCCTGTTGATGTACCACCGATAAAAGGGATATCGGAAGATGGAAATGAAGAAGTGGAAAGGTCTGCTGATGATAATGCACCTTTTTCAGCTCTTGCATTTAAAATAATGTCAGATCCGTATGTTGGAAAACTTTGCTTTTTCCGAGTATATTCAGGGGTATTAAAAACCGGGTCGTATATACTTAATTCGACGAAGAATAAAAAAGAGAGAATAGGAAGAATACTTCAGATGCATGCAAACCACAGGGAAGATTTATCAGTGGTTTATTCGGGTGATATAGCATCAGCAGTGGGGCTTAAAGATACAACTACGGGTGATACACTGTCTGACAAGGAAAATCCAATAATACTTGAATCAATGGAGTTCCCGGAACCGGTAATATCCATAGCAATAGAGCCTAAGACAAAAGCCGGTCAGGAGAAGATGGTTATAGCCCTGAAAAAACTTGCAGAAGAAGACCCTACATTTAAAACTCATACGGATTCTGATACAGGACAGACAATTATTTCAGGAATGGGAGAACTGCATCTTGATATAATTGTTGACAGGATGTTGAGGGAATTCAAGGTTGAGGCAAATATTGGAAAACCTCAGGTTTCTTACAAGGAAACAATAAAAAATAAAGTAAAATCTGAAGGCAGATTTGTCAGGCAATCAGGTGGAAGAGGACAGTACGGACATTGCTGGCTTGAGATTGAACCACAGGAACCCGGAATTGGATTTATGTTTGTTGACAATATTAAAGGTGGGGTTATTCCAAAGGAATATATTCCCGCAATAAAAGCAGGTGTAGGGGATGCTATGAATAATGGGGTTCTGGGCGGATATCAGGTAATGGATGTAAAGGTGACTGTCTATGATGGTTCATATCATGAAGTGGATTCCTCTGAAATGGCATTTAAGATTGCAGGTTCAATTGCATTTAAAGAGGGTTGCAGAAGAGCTAAGCCAATACTTCTTGAACCGATTATGCAAGTTGATGTAGTTGTACCGGAAGAATATATGGGAGATGTAATGGGGGACATGAATTCAAGGAGAGGAAGAATAGAGGGTATGGAGCAGAGAGGCGCAGCACATGTTATAACATGTAATGTCCCGCTGGCGGAAATGTTCGGATATGCTACGGAACTTCGTTCAAGAACTCAGGGGCGTGGTACGTTTACAATGCAGTTTAACCGTTACGAGGAAGTTCCCAAAAATATACAGGAAAAGATAATAAAATGATTATACTGCAGAAAATACTTTTTAGCTTTGAAATGACTTTTGCAGCAAAATCAAAAAATAAGTTTATTAATAAAATATTATGCTAATAATTAATTTCAGTAACCATACTGAATAAGGAGGAGATTTTATAATGGCAAAAGCAAAATTTGAAAGAACAAAACCCCATATCAATATTGGGACAATCGGTCATGTTGATCATGGAAAGACAACATTGACAGCAGCAATTACAAAGGTTCTTGCGATAAATAATCCCAATATTGAGGTAAAGGCATTTGAACAGATTGACAAGGCACCTGAGGAAAAAGCAAGAGGCATAACTATTTCTACTGCACATGTTGAATATGAAACTGAAAAAAGGCATTATGCCCATGTGGACTGCCCGGGACATGCAGACTATGTAAAAAATATGATAACCGGTGCAGCTCAAATGGATGGAGCAATTCTTGTTGTATCAGCAGCGGACGGACCTATGCCACAGACAAGGGAGCATATTCTTCTTGCACGCCAGGTTGGAGTTCCGTATATAGCTGTGTTCCTTAACAAGATTGACATGGTTGATGATGAAGAACTCATAGAACTTGTTGAAATGGAACTCAGGGAATTATTGAGTTCATATGAGTTTCCTGGAGATGATATTCCAATAGTAAGAGGTTCTGCTCTTAAAGCATTGGAGTCGACATCCACATCAGTAGATGCTGATGAATACAAGTGTATTTTTGAAATTTTGTCGGCAATTGACGATTATATCCCTACTCCTGAAAGGCCAACAGACAAACCTTTTATAATGCCTGTTGAGGATGTGTTTACAATAACCGGACGTGGTACGGTTGCTACAGGAAGGGTTGAGAGAGGTACAATAAAAGTTGGTGAAGAAGTTGAAATAGTCGGACTTACGGATGAATCCAGAAAAACAGTTGCAACAGGTGTGGAAATGTTCAGGAAGCTTCTTGACCAGGCAGTTGCAGGTGATAATATCGGAGTTCTTCTCAGGGGTGTTCAGAGAACGGAGATTGAGAGGGGACAGGTGCTTGCAAAACCCGGTTCCATCAAACCGCATACGCATTTCAAGGGGCAGGTTTATGTCCTTACAAAGGAAGAAGGGGGAAGACATACCCCGTTCTTTAATGGATACAGGCCTCAATTCTATTTCAGGACAACTGATGTAACAGGTGTTGCAACCTTACCGGAAGGTGTTGAAATGGTTATGCCTGGTGATCATATAAATATGGAAATTAAGCTTATTACTCCTATAGCCATGGACGAAGGATTGAGATTTGCTATCCGTGAAGGTGGAAGAACTGTTGGTGCGGGTACTGTTACAGAAATCATTGAATAAAATGTTTTGAAGTAAAATAAATCCATATGGTAAACAATAGTCTTATAGGGCTGGCATAAGGACATGTCAGCCCTTATGGTTTCTTCATTCCTTTCCCCCTTTTTTTCGTATTGTAACTATTCAGGCATTCCCCCCCTTATATAAAATAATGGGGAAACTTAAAATTACTTCCTATTGTATATTAAGGGATAAAGTGTTATACTTGAATCAGGCATAATACTTTAATATTATTTAGGAAATTAAGATCACATTCAGACAGGAGATGATGATTCATGATGATGTGTTCAATGTGTAAGAAAAATTATGCAGTTGTTTTTATAACCAAAATAATAAACGGAAAACAAACACAGGAAGGATTGTGCCTGTCTTGTGCCAGAAAACAGGGGATTAAACCAATTAACCAGTTAATTGAGCAAACGGGTATGACAGAAGAAGATATAGATAATCTTAATAAACAGGTTGGCAGCTTTTTTGAAAGCATGGACATGGACAGTTTGAATAACAGTATTGCAAGTCAGGATATTCCCTCTGGTGAAAATCCGTTTTTTAATTTTATAAGTAAGGCATTTCCACTTAATTCATCAGATAGTGATACTAAAGGAAGAAAACAGCCAAAAGGCATACCGTCAAATAAAGAGGGAAAGAGAAATACAAGGACAAAAACACAGGAGAAAAAAACGAGAAAGAAAAAATATCTGAATACTTTTGGAACCAACCTTACGGATATGGCAAATAATAATAATTTGGACAGGGTAATAGGCAGGTATGGAGAAATTGACAGAGTTGTTCAAATATTAAATAGAAGGACAAAAAATAATCCTGTATTGATAGGAGAACCGGGGGTTGGAAAGACAGCAATCGCAGAAGGGCTTGCCGTAAGGATATCGGAAAAGCAGGTTCCTCCAAAGCTTTTCAATACGGAAATATACCTTCTTGATATGACGGCGGTTGTAGCGGGAACTCAATTCAGAGGTCAGTTTGAAAGTCGTATGAAAGGTATAATAGATGAAGCAAAAGTATTAGGTAATATTATTCTGATAATAGATGAGCTTCATAATATTATAGGAGCTGGTGAAGCTGAAGGTTCAATGAATGCAGGGAATATACTGAAACCGGCACTGTCAAGAGGAGAAATACAGGTTATAGGGGCAACTACCCTTAATGAATACAGAAAACATATAGAAAAGGATTCTGCTCTTGAAAGGCGTTTCCAACCTGTTATTGTTGAAGAGCCATCTATTGAAGAGACGATTGAAATACTGAAAGGGATAAAGAATTACTACGAGGATTATCATATAATTAAAATCCCTGATGAAGTAATTGAGTCTGCGGTTTTGCTTTCGGAAAGGTATATAACTGATAGATATTTACCTGATAAGGCGATTGATGTCATTGATGAAGCAGGGTCCAGAGCAAATCTTAAAAATGAAGGTCTTGTAGAACTTGAAGTGTTAAAGGATGAATTAAAGAAAGTGCAGGAAGAAAAGGATTATGCCGTATCGGCAGATTCAATAGAAGATTACCAAAAAGCGGCAGATCTGAAAGTAAGAGAATGTAAGCTTATAGAAAGCATCAGAGAGATAGAGAAAAAAAATAGGGATGTGGTTCTGACTATTGATGATGTAGCCTATGTAATTGAATCCTGGACAAAAATACCTGTACAGAAGCTTACTCAGGTTGAGACAGAAAAACTGTTAAATCTTGAAAAAGGGCTTCATAAAAGAGTAATAGGCCAGAATAAAGCTGTAGAAAGTATTGCCAGAGCTATAAGAAGGAGCAGAGCAGGTTTTCAAAAAGAGAAGAAACCAGCATCATTTATTTTTGTCGGCCCGACAGGCGTAGGAAAGACAGAACTTGTCAGGGCACTTGCGGTAGAACTTTTCGAAAGTGAGGAAGCACTTATCAATCTTGATATGTCAGAATATATGGAAAAACATACGGTATCAAAACTTATTGGTTCACCACCGGGTTATGTCGGCTATGATGAGGGTGGACAGCTTACTGAAAAGGTAAGAAGAAAGCCTTATTCGGTTATACTTTTTGATGAAATAGAAAAAGCACATCCGGAAGTATTTAATATGCTTCTTCAGATATTGGAGGATGGGAGGCTCACGGATGGACATGGCCGAGTTGTTAGTTTTAAGAATACGGTTATTATAATGACCTCCAATGCGGGAACGACATTGAAAGCAAATGGGATAGGATTTAACAGCAACGGATACACTGCACTTGAAAGCAGGGTAAGGGACGTATTGAAAGAAACGTTCAGGCCGGAATTTCTCAATAGAGTAGATGAAACAGTAGTTTTTACAGATCTTAATAAAGATGAATTAAAACAAATAATTGAACTTATGCTTGATGAAGTAAGAAATGAGATGCGGGATAAAGGAATGACAATTGAAGTGTCGGAAGATGTAAAGGACTTCATACTGAAGAAAGGTTATAATGAGAAATATGGTGCAAGGCCGTTGAGAAGAACTATACAAAAATACATTGAAGATGAGTTAAGTGAGTTGTTTTTAAAAGGGAAATTTAAACCAGGTACAAAAATAAAGGCAGTTTTGGAAAATGAACGTATAGCATTTAAAGAGCATACGGCATAGTATGTATTATATGGTAATTGAATATAACCGTAAAAAAGCTGTTCGTTATGCACACAAATGGGCTTATGGAAGAAATCCGGCATATTATGACTTTGAAAATATCGGAGGTGATTGTACTAATTTTGCTTCACAGGTAATATATGCAGGAAGCGGCATAATGAATTGTACTCCCATATATGGTTGGTATTACAGAAATTCTTACGATAGGACAGCTTCATGGACAGGTGTAAATTATCTTTACCGTTTTCTTGTTTCAAATGAGGGGCAAGGGCCTTTTGCAGAATTGGTACAGCCAAGGGATGTATTAGAGGGAGATATTGTACAGCTGTCATTCAGTGGAGGAGGAATGTTTAATCATTCACCGATAATTGTTGATAAAGGCGTTATACCGTCTCCTGAAAATATACTTTTGGCCGCACACACCTTTGACAGAGATTATTTTCCGTTAGCATCATATAACTGGATAGATATCAGATATATACACATTACAGGTGTCAGACGTTGAATTATGTTCTATAGTTGGCATTTATTTTAACATAATTGCCGGTTAAATCACATGTCCACATTTTATCAGAAAAATTTCCGCTGTTTAAATTTATGTGTATTTTAATCTCTTCTTTTCCAAGTATTTTCTTTGCCTCTTCTTCATCAAAATTAACAGATATACTGTTATTGCAAACCATTAAATTACCAAATGAGATATTAACCTTATCCGTTTTAAATGATGCACCTGAATATCCCAGAGCAGTAATAATTCTTCCCCAGTTTGCATCAGCTCCATGGATTGATGTTTTAAAAAGAGGGGATTTTGCTATTGATGAGACAGCTTTATATGCATCGTCTTTTGTTGGAGCGCCCTCTACATTGATTTCTATAAGTTTTGAAGCACCTTCGCCATCTTTAACAATCATTTTGGACAATTTGTTACAAACAACATACAGTGCTTTTACAAATGTTTTATAATTATTGTCTTCAGTTACTATACCCTCATTATCAGCAAGGCCGTTGGCAAGTATGACAGCCATATCACATACGCTGGTTTCACCATCAACGGATATTCTGTTAAAAGTAAAAGACGAAGCTTCTATTAACGCTTTATGAAGGAGACTACGTGAAATATTTACATCAGTTGTTATTACTGAAATCATTGTTGCCATGTTAGGATGTATCATACCTGAACCTTTTGCCATTCCACCTATTACAACCTTTTCTCCCTGCAAGTCAAATTCCACGGCTGCTTCCTTGGAAACAGTATCTGTTGTCATTATAGCTTCTGCAGCATCATGCCCTCCTTCAGGAACCATATTTGTAACAAGTTTGTCTATAGCAGGAATAATCAAGTCCATATTCAAAGGTTTTCCTATTACCCCTGTTGAACCAACCAATATATCTTCCTCGTTACACTCAAGAAACCGTGAAGCTGTTTGTGCAATTTTTTTTGCATCCTTGTAACCCTGTTCCCCTATACATGCGTTCGCATTTCCGCTGTTTATTATAACGGCAGTTGCGTAACCGCTTTTGATATGTTCCATGGTTACCTGAAGAGAATGGCCTTTAATTACATTTCTGGTAAAAATACCTGCTGCTGCTGCACTATCTTCGGAACAAACTATTGCAATGTCTTTTTCATTATTTCCTTTAAGGCCGCAACTTGTTCCTGTGGCAAAAAAACCCTCGGGTGCCGTAACCCCTCCATCTATATACTGCATCATATCACCCCAAATAATTGTATAAACATATAAAGCCTGATAAATATATAAAACAAAAATATCTTTATTAATTTTGTATATCAGTCAACTTATGTTTAAGTAAATTATACAAAAATATCACCATTTATTCAACATTTTTTTTTGTGACAATTTGCGTTGTTTACTGTATTATTCTCTTAAAAATAAGGAAATATAGTTACAATTCAACTTTGCATTCATTAAATCAATGATTGTCAGGTTTTATGATAAAAGTAAGATGAAAAGGAGATTTTTTATATGCTGTTTTTAAAAATACTTGCATTTATATTATTGGTAAGCGGGGCTTTTACAGTATTTGCAGCTGGAATAATTGTGAAAAGATTTAATATTGAAAAAATGATAAAAGGCAATAATGGGTATAATGAAGAAAACAAGCAATCAGAAGAATATGGTAATATTGAAAGATACAGGTTCGAAAAGGCAGTACTGAACCTGAAATTATTTGGTATGTTGTTGATATTACCGGGATTGATAATTATAATACTTGTTTTTTAGGGAGGTTTATACGGTGAATATAATTGATAATATGGCTAAAATTTACAATCCAAAACAGATTGAAGACAGATTATATAATAAATGGGTAAGTGAAGGATATTTTCATGCAGTTATTGACAGGAACAAAAAATCTTTTACAATTGTTATTCCACCTCCTAATATCACAGGACAGCTCCATATGGGGCACGCACTTGACAACACACTGCAGGATGTATTGATAAGGTGGAAAAGAATGCAGGGCTTTTGTGCATTATGGCTTCCGGGAACGGACCACGCCAGTATAGCAACTGAAGCAAGAATTGTTGAGTCAATGGCTGAGGAAGGGCTTACAAAGGCGGATATAGGAAGAGAAAAGTTTCTGGAGAAAGCATGGGAATGGAAAAAAGTTTACGGCGGTAGAATTGTTGAACAGTTAAAAAAATTGGGAAGCTCATGTGACTGGGAAAGAGAAAGGTTCACGATGGACGATGGTCTATCGGATGCAGTAAAGGAAGTTTTTATAAGACTGTACGAAAAGGGGCTCATCTACAGGGGTGAAAAAATCATAAACTGGTGCCCTGGCTGCGGTACTTCAATATCCGATGCTGAAGTCGAATATGAGGAGAAAAATGGCCATCTATGGTATATCAGATATCCAATAAAGGACAGTGAAGATTACGTGACAGTTGCTACGACAAGGCCGGAGACAATGCTTGGAGATACTGCTGTTGCGGTTAATCCAAAAGATGAAAGGTATTTTCATCTTAAAGGTAAAAAGGTAGTTCTTCCTTTAATGAATAGAGAAATACCTGTTATAGCAGATGAATTTGTACAAATGGATTTTGGTACCGGTATTGTTAAGATTACACCGGCACATGACCCAAATGATTTTGAGGCAGGGTTGAGGCATGATCTAATGCAGATAAGAGTAATAGATGATAATGCACTGATGAATGAAAATGCAGGAAGATATGCAGGTATGGACAGGTATGAGGCGAGAGAGCAAATAATCAAAGACCTGGAAGAAAGCGGTCTTTTGGAAAGGATAGAAAATCACAGGCATAATGTAGGTACCTGTTATAGATGTAAGAATGTCATAGAACCGCTTGTTTCAAGGCAGTGGTTTGTAAAAATGAAACCGCTGGCAGAGTCTGCGATTGAAGCAGTAAAAAAAAGAAAAGTAATATTTATACCTGAAAGGTTTTCAAAAACATATTTTAACTGGATGGAGAACATACAGGATTGGTGCATATCCAGACAGCTCTGGTGGGGTCACAGGATACCTGCATATTACTGTAATAACTGTGGAGAAACAATTATTTCCAGGGATAAGCCTGAAAGATGCAGCAAATGTGGAAGTACTGACATAAGGCAGGATGAAGATACACTTGATACATGGTTCAGTTCAGCACTTTGGCCGTTTTCAACACTTGGATGGCCTGAAGAAACAGCGGATCTTGCTTTCTTCTACCCGACAAGTGTGCTTGTAACAGCATATGATATAATATTTTTCTGGGTTGCAAGAATGATTTTATCCGGACTTGAACATATGGGAAAAGAACCTTTTAAATATGTTTTTATACATGGCATCATAAGGGATAATGAGGGCAAAAAAATGAGCAAATCCTTAGGTAATGGGATTGATCCGCTTGAGGTTATTGAGGAATATGGCACCGATGCTTTAAGATTTGCATTGACAACCGGTAATTCTCCGGGGAATGACTTGAGATTTTCACCTGAAAGAATTGAAGCTGGCCGTAATTTTACAAATAAAATATGGAATGCATCAAGATTTGTATTGATGAATTTTGATGAAAATATTAATTTCTCAAAGGTTAGTGAAGAAAACTTTACAGTGGCTGATAAATGGATGCTTTGTAAAATAAACAGGCTTTCGGCAGAAGTTACGGAAAACCTGGATAAATTTGAAATTGGAATATCACTTCATAAAATTTATGAATTTATATGGGAAAAATTTTGTGACTGGTATATTGAACTGGTAAAACCAAGACTATATGACAAAGAAAGCAAGGCGAGGCTTGAGGCACAGTATGTGTTAAATTACACACTGGGGAGTGCAATGAAACTGCTTCACCCGTTTATGCCTTTTATAACGGAAGAGATATACAGCCATTTAATAAATGATGATAAAAGCATTATGATTTCAAAATGGCCGGAATACAGGGATGATTATAATTTTATACAGGAAGAGGCTGAGATGGAAACAGTAATAGATGCTGTAAGAAGCATCAGAAATATAAGAGCGGAAATGAATGTTACGCCATCACGGAAATCCAGGGTTATTTTTGTTACCGATAACAGAGATACAGTACGTATAATATCCTTAAATAAAAGGGTTTTTGAAACACTTGCAGGTGCATCCGATATAATTATACAACGAAATGATACAGGTATACCCTCAAATTCGGTTACAGCGGTTTTACCTGATATAAAAATTTTTGTACCTCTTGATGAGCTTATTGACATAGAAAAGGAAACAGAAAGGCTTGAAAAGGAGAAACACAAACTTCAGGAGGAGCTTGACAGAGTCAATGGAAAACTTGATAACATAAATTTTGTTTCAAAGGCTCCAATTGAAGTTGTAGAAACTGAACGAGAAAAAAGGCAGAAGTATCAAAATATGTATAACAGTGTTATGGAAAGACTTGAAGAATTAAAAAAGTAAAAATGGACTTTTTGTCCAAGCTGAATAAAAAATTGCAACTATTCAAATACCCTACGGATTTAATTGAAGAATTTTGAATAGGCACAAATGATTAAGGGTTTAATAGGGGGTTTTAATATTGCCTGTGACAGTGGCAGTAATAATTTTTGTAATAGCGGTGGTATCAACATTATACCTGTTAAAAAAAGGTGTAAATTTAGGGCTGATAATGATACTGGATGCTGTTTTTGTGGTAATATTATCAGGTATTGCTCCGCTGGATGGTCTTAGATATGCTTTAAACGGGCTTGTATCCGATAAAACATTTAAACTTATCATAATGATATATTTTATTATGTTACTTGAGAGAATTATGAGAAAAACAGGTATGATTAAGTCAATGGTGGAAAGCCTTAAACAGCTTGTCGGAAATAACAGGCTGGCTGCGGCGCTTCTTCCCCTGACGGTGGGGCTGCTTCCTTCACCTGCCGGGGCGAGGTTTTCCTGCCCTATGGTTGATGATGTGGTAAAGGATAATAGTGATAATTTCAATAAGGCTTTTGTAAATTACTGGTTCAGGCATATATGGACAGACGGTTTCCTGCTTTATCCGGGAATTATCTTTGTATCGGAGCTCCTTGAAATTCCTATTCTTACTTTTTTTATAAGGCTTCTGCCATTTATGGTTTTAAGAATTGTACTCGGTACTGTTTTTGGCCTGAGGCATATAAAAAAAGAATATGTAGAGCATACAAGGTCACGAAAAGAAAATTTAAAACTGTTTTCCGTATCAGTATTTCCTGCAATCGGAGTTATTTTAATATATATGGCTTTACTGAATTATACTCCCTATTCACTTGAAGCGGCACTTATTTTTATGACGTTTTTTCTGTTCATTTTTAAAGGATATGATATAAAAAAGATAGTTAAAACGATGAAAGAAGACTTTCCTTTAAAATTTACAGTTATAATAGTAGGTGTAATGATATTCAAATATGTACTTGAAGGCTCAAAAGTACTGGATATGATACCTGAATTTACCGAAAGAGCAAGTATACCTGTTGAAGCTCTTTTTATGGTATTGCCTTATATCGGAGGCTTTGCTTCAGGTATAGCAGTAAGTTTTGTTTCTATAACATTTCCGATACTTATGCCATTAGGGCTGGTAGACAGCCTCTGGTATGCAGCATTCGCATTTGAAGCGGGATTTGCCGGAGTAATGACCACACCCCTGCATCTTTGTGCGGCAGCTACATCGGATTATTTTAAAATACCTCTTGGAAAACTGCTCTCTAAATCGGCTTTGGTGGAATCAATAATGATAGTTGTGATAATTGCCCTGTTTTTATTTTTTAAGTAACTATTCACAGCCCTTTTTATCCACTAGAAGAAATATTTTCATGAAATACATAGCGAAAGGTTCTTAGAGGCTGTTTGTGAAGCAATGTTAAGGTCAAATCATTGTTTAAGTTGAATGCATTCCCGTTATATTTTTAAGCATTCAGCGAGTTTGATTTGACATGTAAGGCTGAACTCACAGCCACTTGAACTTGTAGCGTTCATTTCATAAAAATATTCTTCGAGCTAAGGGGGGCTGTGAATACTAACGACTATTTTCTGAAGTAAGTTGGCGGATGTCCTGTTTTTGCCTTGAATAATCTTGAAAAATATTGAGAGTTACTATAACCGACTTTTTCAGCAATTTCAGTGATGGATAAATTAGTAATTTGCAGGAGTTGAATTGCTTCTTCCATTCTTAGTTTAATTATATACTGGTGCAGTGATAATCCTGTTAAATTAATTATGATTCTGTTTAAATGGACAGGATGATACCCAAATTCGATGGCCAGTTTATTATTTGAAATATCGCAATGAAAGTGGCTTCTTATATATTCAAGTAATTCAATATGGTTTATATCCTTATTTTTGTTTGATGTTTTCATCAGCAATTCATCCTGCAGGAATATAAAGAATTCCTTCAATTTCGCTGAGGTTTTTTCTTCGGCGTATTTACCGCCATATAAGAAATATTTTTCAGCAGTTTCTAGAATAATTTCGGCAAATTGACGGTTTTTTATCCTGATATATGGAGGAAAACCACCTATGTCGGTAAATTCAATAATTTCATTTATATAATTTTCGTTAAAATTACTCTTGCTGTATGGTATAAGTAAATAATTCAAATCAAAAAAATTACGCGTAAAA
Organism: uncultured Eubacteriales bacterium; assembly: GCA_964486515.1. GTDB lineage: Bacteria > Bacillota > Clostridia > Acetivibrionales > CAZANH01 > CAZANH01. The sequence goes on along the minus strand of CAZANH010000005.1, from coordinate 916 downwards.
TCAAACTGTACTCCTGCAACTGTGGCGGAAGAAACATCCGTTGTAAAAATGGAATGGGCCTGCCCCGGAGCCCACAGGCATAAATCCCCTTTACTTGAGGTATAGTCAATACCATCTATATGGAAAACAGCAGTACCATTGAAAACATAATGGAACTGATAATGGCGGTTATATCGTAAAAGGGTTGAAAAGGATTTTTCTATTGTATGTATATTTATAATCCTTACATATGGGTTGATGTCACCAAGCCTTATTTTTTTATATTTATTACGATTCATTACAAACAGCCTCCGTTTCACTTTTCATAAACTTCGTCTGGGATAGCTGAATAGGTAAAAATGTTTATTTTGTGCATAATTATATTTAATTTGTTTATTTAAAATAACTGCTCCATATTATATAATAACTAAGTATTCAATTATAATCAAGTGTTTGATAAAAGTTGGATACTTGATAATAATGTTTAATAGTAGTGTTTATATTAAAATAATTAATGAATATGAAAGGATTTTGATAATGAGCAGGCCAAACATATTACACATATTTGTAGATCAGCAGCGGTTTGATACTATCGGTGCTTTGAACAACCCTGTTATAAAAACGCCTAATCTGGACAGATTGGCCAAGTCAGGTGTGGCATTCACAAATGCATATGCTGCGAGCCCGGTTTGTATTGCTTCACGGTGTGCGACTATTTACGGGCAATATCCAGCGAATAACGGATGCTATGAAAACACGGTTATGCCGGAAGATGGCAGGAGCTCCTTTATGGATGGATTGACAAAAGCCGGATACAGGACACATGGAATAGGCAAATGCCATTTTTCTCCTGATCCTTTTGCAATGAGAGGTTTTCAGACAAGAGAAGTCCAGGAGGAAGGAGGTGCAAAATCAATTGAATCCATTGAAAAACACA
>CAZANH010000004.1:0-2528 GCA_964486515.1 uncultured Eubacteriales bacterium | reverse complement strand
ATGATATTTTTTTTGTTCTTCAAACGTCCAATTATATAGTCAAAGTACTGTTCCTCAATAAAGAGATCTTTTAGAGCATTAGTTTTTGTATACTTTTGTTTTGGTTCTGTGCCGTCTAGAAATAATGCTTCAAGAGTTTCAAATTCATTCTTTTTTAATGGAGTTATTATTTTTCCAAACTTACCCTTCAAACTATCAGGGATTGGATGACCCTCTTTACTTGTTTTATAATAGTCAACGTCTACTGTGTGTTTGTATTCTTGACGATCTGGTCTGAATTTGTATTTATCTTTTACAATACCTAATCCCAATAATAAACTCTTTCCTTTATTGACTGCAATTTTATCACCCGGTTTTAACTTCAAAAACTGCCATAGCTTTCTAAATTGGATTTGAATTTGTCTTTTCGTATAGTCAGGATAGTATTTTTCAAACAACTCAAGCACGTTCTCTTCAGACTTGTTTTCCAGATCAAAATCTAACTTCGAATATCCCACAGCTGCAATTCCTCCCTCTCTCAATTCATCCCATAGTCTTGCTCCTGTGGCAGGTGCAATTTGCCAGTAATTTGTTTTGTCTGGTGGATCTATAGGAGATCCCCAAAACTTCTTATCGGCTTTAAGCCAATGAGAGAAAGTATCAAACCAATCACTTATATGAAGGCCTGGGATAGTCGGTATGGAAATATTATCTTGCAATTCACTTATAAGTTTTAAACCTGTTCGGTTAAATTCGGGATAATCTTTGAGTTTAGTTGTATATGATGTCCCTGCAAAATGGTTAATCATTAGAGCAGGTTTTTTGTTTATCAAAATATAATGATCCGGTTTAAGAGCATTTAAAATGGGTGATAAAAATCCTGTTTGCATTCCTTTCGTTATTGGGTTTTTAAGAAAAACATCACATTCATTTGCTAAATCCTCTGGATTATCAACACAGTTTGAAACAAACCTAAAAACAGCCTTTGAGATTTCTGGCCAGTCCTCTTTAGAGGCCCAACCTTTGCCTTCAAACCACTGTTTTAAATCTCTGGTGACAGCAGGTGCAGGATGGCCCCAGGCACCCTTATTTAAATTATGTTCTGTGGAAGAATGTGGCAAAAACTTTAAAAGAACTAAGTCTGTAATATTCTCTCCATTACGATACATCTCTTTTATGTATTTATAACTTTCATGAGCCGTTTTTCTTGCTTGGATACTGATTTGGATATGCCTTTTCCCTTTCTTGGTATCTATATATTGACCAATAAATTCATCAAAAAGATTTCGAAAACATTCCTTTGATTCAGAACTTATCACAATTTGACCAATTTTTTCTGCCATTTCAGTATCTCCAATTGTTTGTATTTTTGGGCTTCTTGCCCACAAAACTGTTTTTATGACTCTGTCTTTAATATTTTTTCTCTCAGGATAAGCAGTTGTAACAATTTGTATTAATTCATCTCCCGAAACTTTTAATTTTCCTTTTTGCAAAGTTTCTCGATTTCAGACACTACGACCTTCGTACCACTACCTTCTACCCATCTATCTTGGTTATAATAATATTCAGCAACCCGAGAGCATTTTGCATTTGTTTCCTTTCTGGTCGTCCGTACCTCATTTGCTTAGAGAATAATCTTTGATGTTGTCAATTTCCTTGAACAACTACTTCACTCTCCTTCCAGACTCTCAATAACCCCTCTGAACTGATCCAAAGTCACCTCGTATTTTTAAAAAAACACAATTACTAAATCGCATATTGATGGACTGGTGTTTGAAGGTCATATACACACTTGTAAACCAGATCACACTTCTGGTTGTATAGGTCCAATGTATAAGCTTTTGGCAGCAGATCTAATGTTTTATCGATTGTAAGTTTAACCCCGGCCCTTGTTTGCAGTTTCTTTTTCCAATCCAGTACCAGTTTTTCTCTTTTCAATGTTTCCAGTAACTGCCTTGCAATCCGTTTGACATCTGCCTTTTCTTGCTTATTGAGTTTCATGTCCGGTTTGGTCAGAAGATCGAACACTGCCAACTCCTCTTCACTTTCCAGACCTTCACGAATGTAACGTTGCTCTTCCTCATTTAGCTCCTTACTGAATTTTACCAACTGGCTAAATAATACATCGATACTTTTAGCACCGCTTATGTACTCATCTATCAACTGTAAGTATATTTCTCTGAAATCCATCCGGGTATAATTAGATTCGATCAACTCTTCCAGTTTCTTTTCGATAAGTTTTCTCAGTTTTTCAATCTCAATACGTTTCCGGCTCTTTTGGAATCGTTTGCTGAGTTCATTGAAGTCGATCAACGATAAAATATATATTCGTTCCTCATCTTTCAGATCAGGTATTCTGAAGCCTTCTACCGATTCGTCAAGAAGTGCGTCAACCTTCACCATTATATCAGAAATGTCTGGCTTCGGTTCCAGAGAACGTATTTGGTTTGCAATTTCACGAATTAGATAAGCCGTTTGAGCCAACTCAGGTTCTATTGGATCAGGCAGGTATCTGTTCTACCTTGTCCTGATATTAAAGGAAAAATTTG
>CAZANH010000003.1:0-12553 GCA_964486515.1 uncultured Eubacteriales bacterium | reverse complement strand
TGGAAACTGCGGCTTGAGCCGGCCAGGACATAGAGTTTTGGGTCCTCCAGTTCAATATAACACTCCCCTATCATTTTGAATCGTACATTGTTTTGGAATGATCCGCCCTCTCCCGTGAACTTGAAACTTATGGTCCCCTCCGCGGGCATATCCGCTGAAGACGCCTCAGCAGTTACCGACGCTGCCATATAATCCCCGGAAACCACATTTGCTCCGATGTTGATAAAGCTGTCCCTCGACAATATTTCAATCCTTTCAGTCAGGTCAGGTCGCTCGACCTCCTCACCCTCTGGGGTTATTTCCTCCATACGGGCATATACAAACACCGCCGGGCTGTCATATCTTATCTTGTCGCCGAAGTCCTTGTATACGACCATTTTATACGTGCTTTCATTTTCCTCCCCGGCATTTTCCGAACTTTCTGCAGCCGTTGCTGCTCCTGCCGCTCCGGCTCCCGCGGCTGCCCCTGCCCCTGCCGCTGCCGCTGCTACCCCTGCAAGTCCTACAACTATGGCGGTTCCTACATTCACAGCGGTTTCACCTGCTGTTGAGGAGGCATCAGTGTTTATTTTTATATTTTTAACTGCACCCTTTTCACGCTGCAAACCGACAATCTTGTAATATACAGTACCTACATTAGCACCTGTACCATTTTCTTTTGTCAGGTAAATATGAATAAATGGCGTTCCATCTTCATCTACTCCCCACCCTCCTGAACGTGATTTGTCCGCGGCGGCCTCATCTCTTTGTATTTTGCCGTTGACGTAGGTTTTCAGGTTTGAGGAATGCTCCATTTTAAATAAAATGTGCTCTTCCTCATCCTGGCGGTACCTGCATGTGATGCTTGAATTTATGCTCACTCGTGTTCTTTCATAGGTTTCCTCGGTGGAAAACCAGAAGTTGTCCTCACCTCCCTTTTCAATAACCATAGTATTAGCATTAAAGGGAATTTCGACCTTCCACCACTTGAATTTGTATGGTTTTATGGCAATAACCTCCGGCGGGTCGTCAATAATCCTGGAGGTTATCTCTTCATCGCCTTTTTTCAATCCATATGCCTCATAAGGGTCCTGCATCTCTGCAGCAAGTACAAACGGTGACAGTGAAAGCAGCAGGAATACTGCAATCAATACAGCAACACAAATTCTCCTGTTCATTTTGACAACTCCCCTTTCCTGCCTCCGGTAACAATTTTTATGACCACCGCGGCAATCAAAATAACGCATCCCCCAATATAACCAATGGTACTGATTCCTGTTATCGAAAGCGCCACCCCCAGTACAAACCCGGCCGTGCAGCCGGCCATGAACCGGTTAATTACTGATGCGTCAGGTTTATGCTTCCTTGAAAACTTTCTTATAATGGATGTGAGGAATCCCCTGAGAAACCCGCCTTTGTTTGCCAGCGCCCTCAATGATACAAAAAAGGCGGCTATACCTGCCATGCTGTTTATTAACAACGCATTTCCCGTTAAAAAGTTATAGACGGCAAGGGCAATACCAGCCCCTGATAGAAGCGGAACCAAAGCTGACTTATCTCTGAAGGACATCGAACTGAAAAGGCGTTTCAAACCGGAGCCTGTTCCAGCAAACGGCCTGCCTCCGCTAAAGACGGGAAGGGCTACGGAAAATATAAAATATGCAAACAGCCCTTTACCTGCAAGTCCTCCTACTGACCCAAGCAGTCCCCCCGATGTTCCACCCCTTGAAAAAGTCAGGAAATCCAGCCATTTCAGTTTTGACTGCTGCAAACCCATCGAGGGCAGCAGCATCAGGGCCAGCCAGAGCAAAGACACTACAATCACCGATATCAGCTTCTTTTTGTCACGAAATACACCGATAATCCCTTTTAAAAGCCTTCCCACCCCTGAAAAAAAATACTTCAGGGGACCACCCTGCTCCACACCAGAAAGAACTCCCTGCATCGCAGGAATGGCTCCTGTAAACATCATTTCCCCAGGTGTGGCGGCAGCCGCTTTTGTGTTCCCAATAATATTTGCGGCTTTACCGGCTGCCGCTCCAATAATCTTGTTTTTCATAATGGCATCTCTCCTCAACATTCATTTAAACTTGTATCCATACTGCAAAATAATATGCCTTTATCAAGGCACTGCAAATTTACCGACGGAAAGTCGGCGGTTTAAAACCTGATATTTTAAAAATAAAATACATCAAACCTTAAAAATAAAATACATCAAACCTGTAAATATGGGAATACACAAAAAGGGTAGTATTTCAGATTTATTGATTTTTCAGGGATAAAAATGTTTTTATCAGTTCCATTTTACTGCTGATTTGCAGTTTCTGATATATGTTTTTTATATGAAACTTTACTGTGTTCTGTGTTATAAAAAGGCTTTCCGAAATTGCCCTGTAGGTATACCCTGCAAGCAGAAACCTGACTATTTCCGTTTCCTTATCAGTCAGTTTTTTATTTTTCTTGAATCTTTCAAGAGTCTCATCCTGTTCTCTCTCATCCATATCTGTGAACTTCACAAGGAACGAATGGCTTTTCAGCAGACGGACAAGCTGGTTGTTCAGGATTGGAAACATTATCATCACCACGAAAATGACAAACAGGGCAACGACAGAAGCTGTGAAATATGGGGTTTCCGTAGAGTTTATCGCATTACCGATGTATCCTCCTAACAGAATGCCCAGAACATTCATTGAAAGGCCTGCTCCCAAAACCTTGGCAGGGTTATTCGTATAATCCAGAAAATTTCCCAGTATGCTCCACCAGAAGAGATCACATACCCCGAAAGCCCCAAGCATTAACGTATCAATGAGCAGATAGCTTTTTGCCGACCTGTCAAGTAACATGAACAAAATGTATGAAAGTCCTATCATTCCCATGGCGATATAGAAACCGTATGCTATATTGAACCTGTCAGTCAGATTTCTGAGCAACAACAGGGCTGCAATGTAAGGCACAGCCCAGTAATAGCTTGTCAATACCTCCAAATGTGCATATGCCGGGTTGACAACCTGATACATCAGGCCTGAATTAATAGTAATTACCAAAATGAAGCTGCACAGGAATACCAAGGGCTCGGATATGTTATAGTGGGTCCGGGGCATTCCTCTTCTTCCCGGAACCGGTTCTAGTTTTAATGTCACAAACAGGGCAATTATTAGTGTAACAATTGAAAGTGAAAGCCCGATATAGGCTGTCGTATATACTGTTATTATATTAATGACTATCATCACTATATTCGAATAAATCAATACATCTGCTGCCGTCTTCAGACGATTTTCAGAAGAGGTGTAAGATTTAAAATAAAATCCCCAGCCTGATACATACAACCCGGCAAAATATGATATTAAAACAATAGAAACATACCACAACACGGAATAAGGGAGAAAGAAAACCATGCTTCCTGAAATACATAAAACAGAAGCCGTAACCATCGTTATTCTTGCCGCAGCCTGCCTTCTGACAATAAACCCGCCGGTGAAAAGCCCGGTAAAGTGTACAAAAACCACGAACAGACTGAGATACGCTCCATCCGCATTGGCATTTTCGGCTATGGCATAAAGTACCTGCCCTTCAAACGGAAAAGCCAGAAGCCATGCAAAAAACAGTGAAAAGCTTATAATAGACAGGCTCTTCTGAGTTATTGTGTTTTTACCAGGTATTATGCTCATTCGGTGCCCTCAGTTTTCCCTCCATTGATGTTTTTACCCTGATATTATATTGCATGCAAGCTACTAAAGTCAATTTTATATTTTTCCCATTTCATATATCTCCCATTTTTTGTTACCATCCACAGCCTTCTCTTAGCTTGAAGAATATTTTCCTGAAATGAACGCTACAAGTTCAAGTGGCTGTAAGTTCAGCCTTACATGTCAAATCAAACTCGTTGAATGCTTAAAATATAACAGGAATGTATTCAACTCAAACAATGATTTGATCTTATATTTGCTTCACAAACAGCCTCTAAGAACCTTACGCTATGTATTTCACGAAAATATTTCTTCAATAAATATCTGTCAGGTACTTGAACAGTCACTATCAGGTAACTATTCAGACTCCCAAAATTATAATTTGATGAAATATTTTTCTGAAAACACTTCTGCGTGCATTAAGAGGTGGTATAATTAAATTCTTTTGGCCGTTCTGTCATTAGCCCAGATTCATAAAGAAGTGCCTTTTGAATTCTTTCCGATGCCATACCATCCCCATATGGATTAACCGCCTTTGCCATCTTGTTATATTCTGTTTTATCTTCGATAAGACTTCTGGCCATATGAACGATTTTTTCCTTATCGGTACCTGCAATTGCTACTGTTCCGGCTTTTACAGCTTCAGGCCTCTCAGTTTCACCTCTGAGTACAAGTACCGGTTTCCCAAGAGAAGGGGCTTCTTCCTGTAACCCTCCTGAATCTGTCATAACCAGATATGCTCTATCCATTAAATTGTGCATATCTTTCAAGTTTAAAGGATTTGTTAGAATTATGTTTCTGTTTTCTCCCAGTATATCCCATGCAGTTTTACTGACTAATGGATTTGGATGCACCGAATAGACAATTACAATATCTTCGTAACTGATTGAAATCTGTTTTAATGCTTCACATATATTTTCAAGCGGTTTACCCAGGTTTTCCCTTCTGTGCGCTGTAACACAGATTATTCTTTTATTGGTAAAATCAGTTTTTCTCAAAATCCTGTCCTCAAATACGTAATTCCTGTCAACTGTAGTCTTTAAAGCATCTATGACAGTATTCCCTGTTATATATATTGTTTTTTGGTTTACCCCTTCATTTAAAAGGTTTTGTTGATTAATTTTAGTCGGTGCAAAATGTACATCTGCAAGTACACCGGTAAGTTTCCTGTTCATTTCTTCGGGATAAGGGAAATACTTGTTAAAGGTTCGAAGGCCTGCTTCAACATGGCCAACTCTTATTCTGTTATAAAATGCCGCAAGTGCGGTTGTAAAAGTAGTTGTTGTATCTCCATGAACAAGTACCATATAAGGTTTTTCTTTTTCAAAAATACTGCATAACCCCTCCAAAGCCTTTGAGGTTATATATTGAAGTGTCTGATTCCCTTTCATAATATCCAGATCATAATCAGGATTTATATCAAATACTTTAAGTACCTGATCAAGCATATCTCTATGCTGAGCTGTCACAACTGTAATGGTATGGAATTCAGGTGTTTTTTTTAGTATATTTATAACTGGAGCCATTTTAACCGCTTCCGGTCTTGTACCAAATACTGTAATTAATTTTATTTTATGCTTTGCTCTTTTCATCCGCATCTCCCGAGTGCTTTTTATCTATTTCCTGTTCCTTATGCTCGTGGTTTATATCACTCATAAACTTTGCACCTGCAAACATAAATATTGAAACAGGCAATAAAAGAAGAAGAGCATTTAAAAACCCCTTGCTTGAAAGAACAATAGCTGAAAGCCCAAGTGCACCCGTGCCAATATACATAAATATTACACACTGTCTGTGTGTAAGCCCCATATCAATCAACCTGTGATGCATGTGGCCCCTGTCAGCATTCATTATTGGTTTTTTCCCTACAAGCCTTCTGAAAATTGCAAATAATATATCAAATACGGGTATTCCAAATATAATAAGTGGTACTATCAGGGAAATTGCAGCATATGATTTAACAGTTCCCTGAATGGATATAAACCCTGCTATAAAGCCTAAAAAACCTGCTCCTGTCTCACCCAGGAAAATCTTAGCAGGGTGAAAGTTAAACGGAAGAAAACCAAGCGTCGAACCAACGACGGCCATTGTTATAATTGCTGTAAACAGAGCAGTTTCAGGTGGAACATCACTTCTTATAATTGATATAAAAAAGAACGATAAAAAAGATATTGTACATATGCCTGTTGCCAATCCGTCAAGTCCATCTATCAGATTGATTGCATTGGTAATTCCAGCAATCCATAAAACTGTCAGCGGATATGATATATATGGGCTTAACACTGAGTACCCACCATCAGCAAAGGGATTAGTCAGCCTTTCAATTCTAATATCAGATATCAAAATTGCAGTTGCAGCTGCCAATATTTGAAACATCAGCTTTATCTTCGCGTTTACAGGTTTAACATCATCTATTATTCCCATAACCAAGATAATACTTACCCCTGCAAGAAGCCCCGTTAACTGCCTGTTTACTTCAAAACCGGATATATTTAATATGTCAAAAAGTATAGATATCAGGAATCCGGATATAATAGCAAGACCACCCATTCTTGCAATGGGATTTTTATGCATTCGTCTTCCATCATTTGGTATGTCAACAGCACCCACAGCAAAGGCAACTTTTTTTGCAATAGGGGTCGCAGAAAACGCTATTATAAATGAGAGTGCCATTGTTATAAAATACTCTATTATCATTAATACACCTTCTTAAGTAAATTATCTCCATACCTTACGCATATAATACCAATCAATGATAATATATACAATAAGGGATTTTATATTTTCATGTAGCTTTTTTCAATGAATTCTATTTTATCAACTCTTACTTTATGCCTTTTTTGAGTTTCACCCGTAAACTTAGCGTTCAGCCATGCCTCAACAATTTCAAGCGCCAGCCCCTCGCCAACTATCCTTCCTCCCATGGCAAGTATGTTTGCATTATTGTGTTCTCTGCTCATTTTTGCCATATAACTGTCTGTACACAGGGCTGCTCTTATTCCCGGTACCTTGTTTGCAGATATTGATATACCTATTCCTGTACCGCAAATTATTATACCCCTGTCACACTCACCATTCCTTACACATTGTGCCGCCGAAAGGCCATAATCCGGGTAATCTACCGAATCTTCAGCATTATATGTACCAAGGTCCTTATATTCATAACCTTTATTTTTAAGATAATCAATTACAGCACATTTTATATTATATCCTCCATGATCACTTGCTACTGCTATCATTTCAAACCTCCAAGATAATTTCCATATTGACATAATTATTTTATATTAAGCCTGGCTTTATGTCAAAATAAGTTTATGTTACATACCATTCTCTTTATTAAATTTACAAATCAGAATATCAATATTTCTTTGTATTTCATCCGCACACTGTTCATAAACTTCATAACCCTTACCAAACGGGTCATATATATCAATATCTGCTGATTTTATATCAATATTGCCTGTACCTGTATATTCTTTAAATATAAAAACTTTTTCTGCGGCTTGTGGAAAATTAGAAAGGATTATCTCTTTTTGATTTCTTGTCATTGAAAATATCAAAAATGCATTTTCAACAAGCTGCGCATTAAGACTTTGAGACCTATGCCCTCTAATATCAATATTCCATTTGCTCTTGAGTACTTTTACGGCATCGGTACTTGCAGGGCTGCCGTCAAACGCTGAAATTCCTGCAGAGCAAGCAGTATATTGGGAAGCAAGTATATCGGATTTTTGAATAAATTTTTTAAAAACAGCTTCTGCCATAATACTTCTACATGTATTTCCGGTACAGACAAATAATATATTTTTAATTTTATCACCTCAAAACCGTTACAAAATCTTTAATCAGCTTTATCTATATTAACTATGTTATGTCCCGATGCATTTCTGAGCCTGTCCATTAGAGCCTGCCCAATACCTGTTTCATTGAATGTTTCCGATATTATAATATCCACATTCCTTTTATCAAATTCCCTTAGCACATTAAACAGGTTAGCAGCTATTGTTTCCGGGTTGTTTCTGTCACCGGCGGATATTACTTCACCTATATCATAAAGGTGTTGAGTCTGCAAAGTCGCAATAATACCTGCCTTTTTACCGGTTATTTGAAACGAACCGGCCAATTCACGAATTTTATTAACAGTATCATCTACATTACCCTCAACTATAACCAATTCAGCTGCAGGTGAATAGTGTGCTTTTTTCGTGTCATATAGGTTTTTAACTTTTATATTTCCTATAACCGAAGATAACATTTCACAGGTTATTCCTCCTTTTCTTAAAACAACAGGTGGATTAGCTGTTATATCAAGTACAGTCGAATCAATACCCAGTTCAACTTTACCAGCATCAATAATAAGGTCCACCCTTCCATACATATCATCAACTACGTGTCTTCCTTCAGTAGGGCTTGGTTTTCCAGACATATTGGCACTGGGCGCTGCAACAGGTACTCCTGAATAATTTATCAATGCAATGGCCACAGGATTGGAAGGCATTCTAACTCCAACAGTATCAAGACCTGCTGTAACAATATCAGGTATTTTATTTGTTTTTTTCATCACAAGAGTGAGCGGCCCCGGCCAAAATTTTTCAGATAATATTGAATAACATTCAGGAATATCACTTACAATATCTTTTATATTTCCCCTGGAACCTATGTGTACAATTAATGGTCTATCGGAAGGCCTGCCTTTTGCTTTGAATATTTTACGTACAGCTTTTTCATTAAAAGCATTGGTGCCGATTCCATAAACTGTTTCAGTGGGAAATGCAACAATACCGCCTTTATATAAGATTTCTGCAGCTTTTTTTATTTTATATTTATCAATATTTTTAATATCAATTTTAATTATTTCGGTTTTCAATAATTTTCATCCCCTGCTTTTCCGGAAAGCTTTTCAGCCTGCTCTGTTGTTATAAGTGCATCAATTATTTCATCAAGATTACCATTCATTATCTCTTCTATTTTATAAAGAGTCAATCCTATTCTATGGTCTGTTACCCTGCGCTGTGGAAAATTATATGTCCTTATTCTTTCACTTCTGTCCCCGGTTCCCACTTGTTTTTTCCTTTTCTGTGCCACTTCTGATATTTTTTCACTGAGTGCAATATCATAAAGCTTTGACCTTAATATTTTCATAGCCCGGTCTTTATTTTTATGCTGTGAGCGTTGATCCTGGCATGTCACAACGATACCTGACGGAATATGTGTTATTCTTATGGCAGAATCAGTTTTATTTACATGCTGTCCTCCTGCTCCGGAAGAACGGTATGTATCTATTTGCAGATCATCATCATTTATTTCCACATCTACATCTTCAACCTCAGGTAGAACTGCTACAGTTACCGTAGATGTATGTATTCTACCACTAGATTCTGTTTCAGGAACTCTTTGAACCCTATGGACACCACTTTCGAATTTAAGCCTGCTGTATGCAGCATTTCCTTCTATGGAAAATATAATTTCCTTGAATCCTCCAATTTCTGTTTCATTGGAATTCAATATTTCCACTTTCCATCCCCTGGATTCCGAATACATGGAATACATTCTGAAAAGATTACCTGCAAAAAGTGCGGCTTCTTCTCCACCTGCCCCTCCACGTATTTCTATTATTACACTCTTTTCATCATTTGGATCCTTTGGTATTAAAAGAATTTTTAGTTCTTTTTTTGTTTCTTCTATATCGGCTTTCAGTTTTTCTATTTCTGCTTCCAGCATTTCTCTGAAATCATCGTCCGGCTTTTCATCAAGAAGCTCATGTGCGTCATTGAGCTCATTATTTAATTTTTTATATGTTCTGTATTTTGTTATTATCTCCTGAAGAGATGAATACTCCTTTAGCAATTTTTTATATTCATCCTGTTTTGAGATAACAGAAGGTTCACTTAGTTTATGGTTAAGCTCATCATACCTGTTTTCTACAGATTTAAGCAAATCAATCATATTATCCTCTTTCAATCATAACATTTATCTTTTTTCAATTATATTTCTCTTCTTCCTTCAAGGGCTTTAGCCAGTGTAACTTCATCAGCATATTCCAGATCACCGCCCACAGGAACACCATGTGCAATTCTTGTCGTTTTTATTCCAAGTGGTTTTAAAAGTTTTGAAATATACATTGCAGTAGCTTCTCCTTCAATATCCGGATTTGTGGCCAGTATAACTTCTGTAATAACATTTTCCTTTATTCTTGAAAGAAGTTCCTTTATCTTTATATCTTCAGGCCCTGTCCCATCCATTGGTGATATTACTCCATGAAGGACATGATACTGTCCTTTATATTCTCTGGTTTTCTCAATAGCTATAACATCCCTTGGATCTTCAACAACACATACGGATGCCCTGTCCCTTTGCTGATTTCTGCAAATACTGCACGGTTCTATATCTGTAAGATTGCAGCATATTGAACAGTAATGGGTTTTAAGCTTTGCCTCCGTAATGGCATTTGCAAGAGCGTCCGTTTTTTCCTTAGGAAGTCCGATAACATGCAACGCAAGCCTTTGAGCGGTCTTGTGACCAATGCCCGGAAGCTTTTCAAATTCATCTATAAGTTTTTCAACCGGTGGTGCATAAAAACTCATTGTTTTTCTCTTCCTTAAATAACAAAGTTAAAACATACCCGGCAGATTTCCCAATCCACCTGTAATTTTATTCATTTCATCTGCAGTCATTTCCTCTACTTTTCTTAATGCCTCATTCACAGCTGCAAGTATAAGGTCCTGCAACATTTCAATATCATCCGGATCAACTGCTTCAGGTTTTATCTTTATTTCCTTGATTTCCTTTTTTCCTGTTGCAATAACAGTAACAACTCCTCCTCCGGATGTTGCCTCCACAATTTTTTCATCAAGCTCTTCCTGTAGTTTTGCCATATCTTGCTGCATCTTTTGAGCCTGCTTCATAATATTACCCATCCCCATATTACTGCCTGTATTTCTATAACCTTTAAATCCTCCTTTAGCCATATCCAATATCCTCCCATCAATCATTAATAATATTTACAGATGCATTAAATTCTGCTGCCATTTCCTGTGCTTTGTTTATGAGGTCACTGCTTGTATCATTTACATCTGATACTGATATATCACTGCATTTCAATTGTACAGGATATCCAATTGTATTTTTAAGGTATTCTTTTAAAAATGATAAATTTTCATCTTTTTTTACTATCGGCATGTTTATTTTATTCTTTTCATTAAATACTATACAAAACTCTTCCTCTCCTGTTTTTATAAGCTTTGTACCTGTAAGATAAATAAATAGTTTCATTTTTCCCGTATTTTTTAAGCTTTTAATTGTTTCTTCCCATATCTTGTCTATATCGTTAACATATACACCTTTGTTTTTATTTTTATTTATTTCCATTGTATCCTGATTTTTATCCTTTTTATTTAAATCAGAAACATCATTCTTCTTTACTGGTTTTTCCTTTTTAATCTGCGCTTTTTCAATATTATTTTTCCCTGTTTCGTAGCTTTTTCCATTATTAATATTTTCGCAAATTTTTAAGAGGCATACCTCAACCTGTACCCTGGGATATGCAGAGTTTTTAATCGATAATTCAGCAGATGAAAGTTCCTTTATTATTGTTATTAATTCTTCCTTTGTAAAACTTTTGCACTGCTTTTTCATCAGTTCTGCCAATTCAGGAGAACACTCAATCATTTCCGTACTATTTTCAACGGTAAGAGTTACAATCAAGTTTCTGAAATAAACTACAATGTCCGAAATAAACCTCGAAACATCTTTCCCTTCCATTATAAATCTGTCAACATACGAAAGAAGACTCCCTGTATCTTTACTTATTATGGCTTCTACTATACCTGACAACACATCTTCACGTACCATTCCGGTTACGGAAATAACATCATTATATGAAATTTCATGTTCTCCTGACAACATGCATTGATCAAGAAGGCTTATTGCATCTCTTAATGCTCCATCCGCAAGCCTTGCTATAAGCTTTGCAGCGTCCGGTTTAAGTACGGTACCACTGTCATGAGCAATAATATCAAGCCTTTTTATTATACTGTCCAATGATATTCTTCTGAATTCAAATTTTTGGCAGCGTGAAAGTACTGTAACAGGGAGTTTATGTGGTTCTGTAGTAGCAAGTATAAATATTACATGTGAGGGTGGCTCTTCCAGTGTTTTTAAAAGCGCATTAAATGCTCCCGTGGAAAGCATATGGACCTCATCAATTATATACACTTTGTATTTCGCCGAAGCAGGTGAATATATAACTTCATCCCGTAATTCTCTTATATTGTCAACACTATTATTTGATGCTGCATCTATTTCAATAACATCAAGTATACTTCCATTTAATATACCTTTGCATATGTCACATTTATTACATGGATTACCTTCTACTGGATTAAGACAGTTAACCGCTCTTGCAAGAATATGAGCCATAGTTGTTTTACCTGTTCCCCTTGTTCCTGAGAAAAGGTACGCATGTGATATCATGCCTTTGCTGACACTGTTTTTTAGTGTTTTAACAATATGTTCCTGTTCAACAATATCATCAAATACAATTGGCCTCCATTTTCTATAAAGTGCGGTATATGACATGTTATTTCCCCCGACCTAAAACACATTTTAGTTCCGATAAACAATCAATATTAATATTGGCCGTGCACCCGCTTTTGACATCCATTTACAGGCGTTTCCCTTTGCAGCCAGCTCAGACCAGGCAACCTTACGGCACACAAAATGATCTGATTACCGCTGCTTCCTTCCGGACCTGACGGGTTTCACAGGATTCTGTTGCGTAAGACCCGGCCGTCATAACCGCTTTCAAAGGACAGTCCCTACAAATAGAGTGCCTGGAGCGGGAATTCAACCCTGCTATAGCGGATTGCAGGTACAGGGCACCGCTATAG
>CAZANH010000002.1:0-9337 GCA_964486515.1 uncultured Eubacteriales bacterium | reverse complement strand
ACTTTTTCGGCAATTTCAGTAATGGACAAATTTGTAATTTGAAGAAGCTGCAGCGCTTCTTCCATTCTGAGTTTAATTATATACTGATGCAGTGATAATCCGGTCAGATTAATTACGATTCTGTTCAAATGGACGGGGTGATAGCCAAATTCCACGGCCAGTTTATTGTTGGAAATATCGCAATGAAAGTGGCTTCTTATATATTCAAGCAATTCAATATGGTTTTTACCGTTATATTTATTTGGTGCTTTTATCAGCAATTCATCCTGGAGAAATATAAAAAATTCCTTTAGTTTTGCAGAGGCTTTTTCTTCTCCATATTTGCCGCCGTACAAGAAATATTTTTCAGCGGTTTTAAGAATAATTTCAGCAAATTGACGGTTATTTATCCCGATATACGGAGGAAACCCTTCTATGTCAATAAATTCAATAATTTCATTTATGTATTTTTCGTTAAAATTACTTTCGCTATATGGCATGAGTATATAATTTAATTCAGAAAAATTACGCGTAAAATCAAACTGGACCCCTGCAACCGTAGCGGAAAATAAATCCGTTGTGGAAATGGAATGGGCCTGCCCCGGAGCCCACAGGCATAAGTCCCCTTTGTTTGCGGTATAATTAATACCATCTATATGAAAAGTAGCAGTACCATCAAGAACATAATGAAACTGATAATGACGGTTAAATCGTAAAGAGCTTGTAAAGGATTTTTCGATTGTATGTATACTTATGATTCTCACATATGGATTGATATCGCCCAGCCTTATTTTATAATATAAATTACGGTTCACTGCAGCCTCCCTTTTCAACCAATCAAGAATGTTTATTTTATCCACTATTTTATTTACTTTGTTTATTTAAAATAACCGTCGCGTATTATATAATATCTGAGTATTCAATTATAATCAAGTTGTTCAATAAATATTGGATACTTGATAGTAATGTTTATTTTAAGTAATTAATGAAAGGATTTTGATAATGAGTAAACCAAACATATTGCATATATTTGTAGATCAGCAGAGATTTGATACAATCGGCGCTTTGAACAACCCTGTTATAAAAACGCCGAATCTGGACAGATTGGTCAAGTCAGGTGTGGCATTCACAAATGCATACGCGGCTAGTCCGGTTTGTATTGCTTCTCGGTGCGCGACAATTTACGGGCAATATCCTGCGAATACAAACTGTTATGAAAATACGGTTATGCCGGAGGATGGCAGGAGTTCCTTTATGGATGGATTGACAAAAGCCGGATACAGGACACATGGAATAGGCAAATGTCATTTCTCTCCTGATCCTTTTGCCATGAGAGGTTTTCAGACAAGAGAAGTCCAGGAGGAAGGAGGGGCAAAATCAATTGAATCCATTGAAAAACACACCTATTTGAAATATTTATATGATAAGGGATACCGCCATTTAATGGAACCCTACGGTGTACGTGGAGAAATGTACTACATACCACAGCCGTCACAGCTTCCGCCTGAGGATCATCCTACTCAGTGGGTCGGGGACAGGTCAGTGGATTTTATCAGAAATAACAGAAGCAGCAGCGAACCATGGTACCTTTTCTCAAGTTATATACATCCCCATCCGCCGTTTTCACCCCCAAACCCTTGGCACAAATTATACAGGGCTTCCTTGATGCCGCTTCCGAATATTCCTGATGAATATGAAAAACTTCATACATTTGTTAACAGGTGTCAAAACCGTTATAAGTATCGGGACAATGGTTATGACAAAAATCTGATAAGGGTAATGAAAGCTTATTATTATGCATGTATTTCATTTGTGGATTACCAGATTGGAAGAATGCTGGATGAACTTGAAAACACAAAACAACTGGATAATACAATGATTATATTTAATGCTGACCATGGAGAACATCTGGGAGACTACCGGTGTTTTGGGAAGCGTTCAATGCATGATTCAGCTGCGAGAGTACCGTTGATAGTGAAAATGCCGGGAAAATTTGACGGCGGTAAAGTGTTTGAAAAAGCAGTAAGCCTTATAGATATAGCGCCCACAGTACTCAGTGTTGCCGATGCAAATATAACGACACATAAACTTGATGGAATGGATTTATTCAAACTGGTTAATGGTAAATCAGAAAGGGAATATGTATACAGCCAGCTGAGTTTTGATGGCATGGGAATCGGATTTATTCAAAAAGATAAAGAGTTTTTGGATTCCATGTCGGATGAAACGACAAGAAGAGCCGTGTTCAGTACGTATATGGCTGCAAGCAGGGACTGGAAATATTTTTACAGTGCAGCAGATAATCGTGAGTTCCTGTTTGACAAAAAGATGGATCCCAATGAAACAAGGAATGTTGTAAATAATAACTTTTTAAATAATGCATTGGTTGATATCAAATCATCGCTTATTGAGCATTTGAAAGAAAACGGTGAAACAGGAGGTATAAAAAATGGCGAATGGGTAAGCTTCAAAGTTCCACACTTTGTAAAAGACCCCGATGCCGGCCTTTTGATACAGGATATGTACACACCCTGGAGTAATGGTGATATTCCCGGATATAAAGAGAAATAAGGCAGTTGAATATTCTTCGATTGGCAAATATTTATTTCATCCTTTTAACACTGGGAGAATAACCCCAGTATTTTTTGTATTGCCTTGAAAATGCATATTGGTCACTATAACCCAGCAAATCGGCAATTTCTTTTATATTTCTGTCAGTGGTTTCCAAAAAAAATCTGGCATGATTCATACGTACGGATATTTGAAATTCTTTGGGAGAGAGCCCGTATTGTTTTTTAAATATTTTACGAAAATATCTTTCGGATATGTTAATTGTTTTGGCCATATGACTGACATCTAAAGAATTTGATATATCCGTATTCAGCATATTTCTTACGGAATCGAGTTTGATTTTCAATGAAGGATTTTTCTGGTTCTGAGTAAGACTGATTAGTATATCATATAATATCGTATATATCAGGCTTGAGCAAAGAGAAACACTTACATTTTTATATATATTGGAATAAAAAGCATTGTATATATCTGTAAATATCATATCATATTTAATTATATTAATAGTTTCCGGAACAGCATAAAACGGAGCAATATTAAATTCAGCCGTTTGTAAATTGCTTTTATACAAATCAAATCTAAGTCCTGTAATACTGAGTGGGTTTTTGACATTATTTCTTGCATAGTGACGGCAGCCTTTTGATACAAATACCAATCTACCTTTATACAGACTGACGGTATTATTACCGAAATGATAACTTCCTTCACCATCATGTATATAAAGAATATGGTGGTCGTTGTTTATCTGTAATGTGTTTTTCCAGTTAACAGGCACCGTAAGCTTGTAACAGCCATGGACCCTTATATTGTTTTGTGATGGTATGTCTTCAAGTATTTTTATGAGTTTGCTGCAAATCTGTTCCGTTTTTATCATTAAGAATCACCGCTTATGCTATTTTGATTTAATGGATATAATGTTATTCTATACTATGTTAATTATAATATAAAGGATTTGCATATACAAGGAAAAAGAGGAGGAGTTCTGATGAAAGCGATAATGGTTATGTTTGATTCTCTTAACAGAAGGCTGCTGCCAAATTACGGATGTGATTGGACTCATATGCCTAATTTTAACAGGCTGGCAAAGAAAACGGTTACTTTTGACAATTCCTATGTGGGTAGTATGCCTTGTATTCCTGCAAGGAGAGACCTTCATACGGGAAGGTACAATTTTTTGCATCGAAGCTGGGGCCCAATTGAACCCTTTGACGATTCAATGCCCGAGATATTGAAAAATAACGGAATATATACACATCTGGTAAGTGACCACTACCATTACTGGGAAGATGGCGGTGCAACATATCATAAACGCTACAGCAGCTGGGAAATAGTAAGAGGGCAAGAGGCAGATTCATGGAAGGGAGAAGTAAAAGACCCTGAAATCCCTGAAACAGTAGGTAATACCGGTAAGGGAGAACTGCAACGGAGTAACTGGGTCAACAGGAAGTATATGACTAATGAAGAAGAGCATTATCAGCATAAGACTTTCAGTCTGGGTATGGAATTCATAGAAAAGAATTGTAATGAAGATAACTGGTTCCTGCAGATTGAAACGTTTGACCCTCATGAACCGTATTTTGTACCTGAAAAATACAGGAATATGTATCCTCACAACTATGACGGGCCTGTTTTTGACTGGCCGCCTTACCGTAGAATACAGGAAACACGGGAGGAAATAGAGCATTGCCTGTATGAAAATGCAGCACTTCACAGTATGTGCGATGAATATTTAGGCAAGGTTCTTGAAATTATGGATGAAAAAAATATGTGGGAGGATACAATGCTCATTGTAAATACCGACCATGGGTTTTTGCTTGGTGAACATGGCTGGTGGGCAAAATGTGTAATGCCGTTTTATGGAGAAGTAGCCAATACACCTCTCTTTATATGGGATCCCAGAACCGGTAAAAAAGATGAACGCCGCAGCAGTGTTGTTCAGATTATTGATATAGCTCCCACACTGTATGAGCTTTTTAATGTACCTATTCCAAAGGATGTTCAGGGAAAATCCTTAAAAGATACAATAGCACATGACAAGCCTGTGCGTGAGGCTGCACTTTTCGGTATACATGGAGGACAGATTAATGTGACTGATGGAAGATATGTTTACATGCGTTCACCGGCAAGAACTGACAACAAACCACTTTATCAATATACGCTTATGCCGACAAGACATGGTGCTGGCAGAGCATTTATAAGTCTGGATGAAATAAGGACTGCCCAGCTTGCAGAACCTTTTTCCTTTACAAAAGGTTGTAAACTTATGAAACTCGAATCAGAGGGAGAATATCAGAAGTTTGACTTTCCCACAGTACTTTTTGACATTGAGAATGACCCAAAACAGGAGAACCCCATAAAGAATAAGCAGGTCGAGGAAAAAATGATAAATTACATGATTCAGCTTATGAAGGAAAACGATGCGCCAAAAGAGCAGTATGAGCGTATGGGACTGAATAGTAAAGATATCTGAATTTGTCATTTATCCTATATAAAAAGTAATTGCGTTAGCAATAACAACACACAATAGAAGGATGAAATTGAAGAAGGCGTTGAGGCGTTAATAAAAATAATGAATAGGGATGGAGGATATATCTTTGCTAGAATATAGTCATATATAATAATTACATTAATTAGATAAACAAAGGAGAACAAATATGGAAAACTTCAGCAATGATTACAGGAATTGGACTGGAAAATGGATATGGGGACAAGATAAAATTATACAGAAGAACGTATATTACTTTTTCAGAAAACAGTTCAATTTGAGAAATGTGCCGAATGCGGCACAAATATATATTACTGCCGATACAAAATACAAACTTTATGTTAACGGCACTTATTCAGGGTATGGTTCACTTCAGTCACAACCATATTACCAGTATTATGATGTACGCGATGTGACAAATTATCTGAAAAAGGGAGAAAACTGTATTTGTGTTATTGTTCAGCATTTGGGTACAATGCCTGATACAAAAGCCGGGCTGCTTGCTGAATTAGTTGATGAAGGTGGCAATATTATTACTGCAACTGACAGTTCGTGGAAGGCTGAATATGCCGACTGCTGGAGGCAGGATACATATCATTTCATAATGAACAACGCGGTTCCGTTCCAGGAGCATTTTGATGCGCGAAAGGAACCTGCCGGATGGAAGGAACCTGGATTTGACGATTCCGGATGGGAGGATGCGGTTGTGTACAGGGGACGGATAAGTGATGTGCCTCCCATGGTACAGCCATGGACAAGACTTGTGAAAAGGGATATACCTTTTATTAGGCACTTTGAACTCAGGCCGGAAAAAGTTGTTTCCGTGGAGGAAAACATAGGCCTTAACGCACGTACAAGAAATGGGGACATATCCATAAACCTTTCCGCAAAAGGAAAACCTGTAAAATATTCAACTGTACGGTATATTGATAATCTCACAACCGGTGGAGGTATAGCATTGTTTAAAAGCAGTACCGACCATCTTGACAGAATTTTTGACGGTTACTACAACCCAACGGTTTTATTGGATTTCGGAAGGGTGATAACCGCCGGGGTTGAGTTGGAAGTGGAAGGGCCCGGGGGTGGAATTATTGACATGGGATATGCGGAAAGGCTTGTTGACGGTGAGTTCAATAATGCGATAGAGGGTTCTTTTGCAGACAGGTACATTATGAAAGATGGGAAACAGATATTCACCTCTTTTGCATGGAAGGGATTCAGGTACGTTAAGCTGTTGTTTAATAAGTGTTTCAGTGAGATAAAGGTAAAGAGTGTAAAGGCTATTGTGTCGGAATACCCGTACGTGAAACAAGGCATGTTCGAAAGCAGTGATGAGCTTTTAAATGATATACATGACATATGCGAGTATACGATAAGGCTCTGTTCCAATGAGTGCATTACAGATACACCTTTCAGGGAGCAGGGACAGTGGCTTGGTGATGTCTCTGCGGTTACGCTTGGCTCAATATATTCCTGTTTTGGGGATACATATCTGCCGGCGAAGTTTTTAAAACAGTCTGCGGCAAATCAGATGCCCACCGGCCTTATAACAAATATGACTAATACTGTAAGCTTCAACTGGCAGGGCGTAATACCCGACTATTCACTCTGGTGGGTCATGGCTGTTTGGGATTACTATATGTATACAGGGCAGGAGGAAATCATACATGAGATGTACCCGAACGCAGTCAAGGTGGTTGATGCGTTCATTCCTTATATTGACAATAACGGGCTTGTATGTGACATGCCTTACTGGGTGCTCATTGACTGGGCGAATATTGATAGAAGAGGAGAATGTGCCGCATTGAACGCAGTTTACTACGGCGCGTTGAAAACGGCCTGCAAAATGGCGGATATTAAAAATGACGGCTATACGGCTGAAAAGTATAAAAAGATTATGGAGGGTATCAAGGGTTCATTCGAACAGAGATTCCTGATTGATGATAAAGGCGTGTTTTCGGATGCCAATATTGAAGGCTGTAAGTCTGATATGATAAGTGAACACACTAATGCGGCAGCAATTTATTTTGGACTGTGTGGGGAGGATACCGCAGAAGATGTTATAAACAGGATGTATGTGGAAAAATGTATAGATTATATTGAGGCTCAGCCATATTTTACGGCCTATGTGCTTCAAGCCCTGAAAAAAATGGGAAGAATGGATATTGCACTTAATATCATAAGAGAAAGATGGGGGAAGAGAATGATAGGAACCGGTGCAAAATCCACATATGAGGAATGGGGACAGAATGGTTCCTGGAGAAACGGAGAATACGATGGTTTCATGCGAACCAATTCACATGCGTGGTCGGCTCATCCCGCAGAATTTTTAATAAAGGGCCTGGCAGGGATAGAAATACTTGAACCCGGTTGTGGGAAAATAAAGGTAAATGCCGCGAAGACAGATTTTGATTACAGTGTTGTTTATCCCACCCCGAAAGGCAATGTGAACGTTGAATGGAAGGATGGACAGATGAATGTTGAATATCCGGATACAATCAAATAAGGCTTTTGAATTAGTATGTGAACTACATAGCCTTTGAAAAAGCGAGCTTCGGAGTCGCCTGTAAGCATTTTATTACCGTGAAAGATGATGATCAGTATTTTTATTGATTGGCCTGGCCATTATTGTTTAAAGTAATTTTCAAAAAGGCTGCCGCCATATCAAGTGTTGTAACAAAACTCTCTTGAGTATCTAAGTTGATATCCTCGAGTGCACTTTCAATATAACTGATCTGTTTTCTCAAATTGCCTTCCCTGATTGTTTCCTTAATCTTCTCCATAACGCTGTATATCCTTGTTTCCTCTACATCTAACAATGTTGGTGGTTTAAGAGGAAATATGGTTGATCTAGTAAACCTTTGAATATCCTTTAATCTGTAAATTTCCCGTCCTGAAACAAACGTATATGATTTCCCCGCTTTTCCCGCCCTGCCGGTTCTTCCGATTCTATGCACATAATACTCCTCATCGTTAGGAATATCATAATTAAAAACAGCGTCGATATTATCCACATCAATGCCTCTGGCTGCCACATCTGTTGCAATCAAAACATCAAGTATGCCTTTCCTGAATTTTGACATGACCTGATCTCTCTGGGACTGCTTCATGTCCCCATGAAGGGCCTCCGCCGTGTATCCTCTCGACTGGAGGTTGGATGAAAGCTCATCCACCCGTCTTTTGGTATTGCAGAACACCAGAGACAATCGGATATTATAGGCGTCAATAAGCCTTGACAGTACCTCAAGCTTCGATGTTTCCCTGACTTCAACATAGTACTGTTCTGTGTTTGGAACCGTCAATTGTTTGTGCACCGCTTTTATAAAAACAGGATTTTTCTGATATTTTTTGGTCAAATCCAATATTTCCTTTGGCATTGTAGCAGAAAACAGGATTGTTTGTTTTTCTTTTGGTACTTTTTGCAGTATTATGTCTATGTCTTCACGAAATCCCATATTCAGCATTTCATCGGCTTCATCAAGTATAAGCATTTTCAAACCGGATAATTTCAAAGTATGCCTTCTCATATGGTCCATAATGCGTCCGGGCGTACCTATAATTATCTGCGGGTGTTTTTTGAGAGATGAAATCTGGCGGTTTATCGGCTGCCCGCCATAGATAGGAAGTATTCTTATACCATGCTTGTATTTTGAAACGTTCTTTATCTCTTCGGCTGTTTGTATGGCAAGTTCGCGTGTAGGACACAGGACCAACACCTGAATCCCTTCATAAGAAGAATTCAGCATTTCTATTGCTGGTATTCCGAAAGCACAGGTTTTACCCGTACCGGTCTGAGCCTGTCCGATAACGTCAATCCCCTTCAGAATATGTGGTATTGTCTGCGACTGTATAGGTGTTGCTTCTTCAAACCCCATATCGCCGATTGCTTTTCGAACCTCCTGCGAAAGGTTCAATTCTTTTAAAATTAAAGTATTCATTTAGTATTCCTTTTCTTTTTCATTTTTATTGTTTATTGTTTCATATTATAAACAATTCAATCCATTATATTGGATAATTATAAAAATAGCAATGATTATATTGAAACAAATATGAAATGGAAGAGTAATATGTTACTATTCACAGCCCCCTTTTAGCTTGAAGAATATTCTCCTGAAATGAACGCTACAAGTTCAAGTGGCTGTAAGTTCAGCCTTACATGTCAAATCAAACTCGTTGAATGCTTTAAAATATAACGGGAATGCATTCAACTCAAACAATGATTTGATCTTATATTTGCTTAACAAACAGCCTCTAAGAACCTTACGCTATGTATTTCACGAAAATATTTCTTCAAGTAGATGA
>CAZANH010000001.1:0-4045 GCA_964486515.1 uncultured Eubacteriales bacterium | reverse complement strand
TGGTATTTTATGTATATTTAACCGTGAAATATCGTTATAAAATACAAATAAATGCGACATTATCAGGAACATAATGGAAATGTGGCTGAAAAAAAGTTTACAGCGCAAATTGCTTTGTTCTTATATTGAATGTAATGCCAGAGTCTGATAACATATAATCAGATACACATGGTTTTATAAATAATAAACTGGTGGAAAAATGATAAAAAAATTCAGTTTGCAGAATAAGATCTTTATATATTATTCGTTTATCACAATTATAGTGATAGTAGTACTTTCTGTGTTTTTTTACTATTATATTGAGAATACCCTTCAACAAAAGACTGTAGACAATATAGAACAATATGTTGAAAGAGTTTCTTCTGAACTGGACTTAACAATACGTGAAATGGACACTGTTTCAACACAGGTGGTTTTCAACAAAACACTGCAGGATATTATGTCATCTGCTCTGAAATATGAAAACAGCTCTACAAACTATTTTGACATATATTACAGCGATACGCGTGAAGCCAACAATATTCTGATCTCTATCAACAGCCCCAAGGTTATTGCCAGAAGAATTTCAATATTTAATGAAAGGAACAGCTTCATTTCAGTAGGCAATGTCAGCTATGACTATGATACGATAAAAAAATGCCTGAACAATCTTAATCATCATGAAGGTTTCAATAACGCCACACAGTTAAATGGAAAATGGCTGTTACTACCGCCTCATAAGGATGATTGGATCAAACCTGATGAGGCCCCCCTGGTTATCTCGCTTGTCCGTACATTGAATGCCACTTATACAACATATAACACTCTGGGAATTATCGAAGTTCAGCAGCCCTACTCTATTATCCAAAAAATATGTGATGAAAAAAACAATAATTACAGAATTATTATTTTTGATGACAAAAAACAAGTTATATTTCCATTTAATGAACTGTCACAGACAGAGATCAATTATTATTACAGTATTGTATCAAACAAAAGTGATGGAAAAGGACTATTTAATAATAAGTATGTTAATAGCGAAGAATTAATATACTACAAATACTCCCCAAACACCAGATGGAATATATTGGCATTACAATCAAAAAAAAGCCTTATGTCGCCTATACATTTATTGTTAAAAATAGTTATTATAACTGCTTTAGCACTTATCGCAATCACGATATATTTTGTATATTATACCGCCAACAGCTTGTCAGCACCCTTAAAAAAACTGCGTAATTCAGTCAACACCGTTTCACTGGATAATTTGTCTTTAGATGCAAATGAAAATATAACCAATGATGAAGTATTACTGCTTCAGCAGGCCTTTGACAGTATGTTGAAGCATCTGAAGGAATCTATAGACAGGACGATGCAGGCTCGTGTAAGTGAAATACATGCTCATTTTCTCGCACTGCAGGCACAAATAAATCCACATTTTATTTACAACACGATATCGGGTATAAGCGCTGT
This sequence comes from uncultured Eubacteriales bacterium, assembly GCA_964486515.1. Classification (GTDB taxonomy): domain Bacteria; phylum Bacillota; class Clostridia; order Acetivibrionales; family CAZANH01; genus CAZANH01. Next base: position 2,593 of record CAZANH010000001.1, on the reverse strand, counting down.
CGCCCATGAAAATGGCAACAATGAAATAGTATCAATGTGTTCTCATCTGTCTAATATGCTAAGATATACCGGTTCTTTTAATGATTCTTTTGTTACATTGAAAGATGAATTAAAGCATACTGAAAACTATCTTACATTATATAAATGGAGATATGAGGAACGATTGAATTATTGTTTTGATATAGACAATAGTATGTATAGTATTGAAGTACCAAAACTCATTATCCAGCCAATAATTGAGAATTGTATCACTCACGGCTTTAAAAATGTCAGGCCTCCATGGAAGATTAGCATCAAAGGCAGAGCAGATTCTGAATATTGGAATGTTGAGATTATTGATAATGGTTGCGGTTTCACCAGAGAAGCCTTGAATACCATATTTCAAAAACTGGAGGAGTATGAAGATATTATTTTATCGGAAGAAACAATTGAGCATATTAACCTTGGAGGGCTCGGGCTTATCAACATTTTTACAAGACTGAAGCTTTTATATGGCGGAAAAGCAATTTTTAATATAATGAACAACTCCGCTAAGGGTACTACTGTGGTTATCGGCGGCTTATTAAATAGTACGGAAGGAGCATGAATTTATGGTTAGAGTACTTGTTGTAGATGACGAACCTTTAATGCTGAGAAATGTAAGAAGAATGGTTGAACAAGCTCATAAGTCTTTCAAAGTCGTCGGTGAAGCCTATGACGGCGAAGAGGCTCTTAAAAAAATTGAAGAACTGTCTCCCGATGTTGTGATTACTGATATTAAGATGCCGGTTATGGATGGGCTTGAACTTATTAATGAAATAAAGACAAGAAAAATTAATGTTTTTACTGTTTTGCTATCGGGCTACAGAGATTTTGAATATGCGAGAAAAGCAGTTACTCTCGATGCTATTGAATATCTTTTAAAGCCTCTTTCCATAGATGTTCTGAAAGAACTATTCGATAACATTCTTCTAAATTTTGACAAAAAGGTAATGGGAATTCAGACAGAGGTGCTGACAAAAATAATCAAAGGTAATGTCAGAATTGAATCAAAAGAACTTTCACTCTTTAACTTTGCATACTATACACATTTATTGATATGTGCAGGTTCATACTATTTGTTTGCAACACACGCTCTGATTCCATCAAAAACATTCTGGTTAAGAAATCCTTTTAAAGATCTAGTTGAAAAACACCTTAAAAATATTGATAAATATTGGATAATAGATGGTGAACATGAGAATGAGAGATTAATTGTAATTGCATGGAATGACTCTTTTATGGATATTACTAACGAGTGTGCTAATTTACATAATGAACTGGCCGACAAACAAATGCCTATTACCACCATAACAGGATCAGTATCTCAGGATTTAGATGCAATGATGGATTCTATAAGGCAATCCCACATTATATTGAATCAACGAATTATATTAGGAAAATCACAATTGATTGTTGACGACTCCATAAATAAAAACATAGCAGAATTTCAAAATACACTAGACCCGGAAAACGAAAAGATGCTTCTTCTATATATACAGCAAAATCAATGGGATTTATTTAAAAAACAATTAAAAAAGTTTATAAGTTTTATGGAAACAAATTCTTTTCCGCAGCTTAGACTAGAAAGAACTTTAAAGCAAATTATTGGTTTACTATTCAATGTTTACTCATTCCTGCCTGAAGCTGAATTGCTCTCTATTGACCAGAAAATAAATGAGTTAATAACCGGATCTATAAGCTACTCAACAATATATCTGGAGATGTGCCATATTATTGATAAAATACTTGAACAAAAAAAGATATATAAGCAAAATAACAACTATCACAAAACCTTAGTTGATAAAGTTGAAGGATATATAAAATCAAATTATAACAGTCCTGTTACACTTCAGTCTATTGCTGACACCTTCTCGATATCGGCGCCATATCTGAGCAAAATTTATAAGAAATACAAATGTATTTCTCCAACCGATCATATTATTAACTTAAGGATTGAAAAAGCAAAACAACTACTCTTTATAGATTTTTCAATGACCATTAAGGATATTGCAAAATCAGTTGGGTATGATGACCCTTTTTACTTTAGCAGGCTCTTTAAATCAGTCACAGGTAGCAGTCCGGTAAATTTCCGGTTAGAGAAATAAATACTACTTAAGCTGTTAGTGAACGATATATTATTCGTTCACTAAAAAGTGAACTATTTTCTTAAATATCTGGTATTCTTTGCTTTGCCTATCGACATAATATAGTTTTTTTCAATCAAGCTTTTAATGACTTTATAAGTGTGAGTTTTCCCCTTTTTTAATATATCTTCAGCAATTCTTCTATTTATCTCTCCATTTTGTTCAACATATTTCATTATCTGTGTTTCATTATTATTTAATTTGCTGTAATCAACATATACTGCGGAATTTTTTGTCCTGATTTTCATCTTTGGTAGAATAACTTTTATTGAATTCTCTTTTACATCAAATTTGGGTGTATTCAACAATAGAAGAAAGCTTTTTAAGTACCCGGCAAAGCGTAGAATGACTGAAATTTTCAAGGCCAAACTTCTGGCATACCTTAAGGGCTGTCTTTCTCATACTCATACCGGTTGTGAGGTACAATG